>DONZ01000200.1 GCA_003512875.1 Desulfovibrio sp.
ACGGGCGATAGAACAATATGCCGCAGGGGCGAGGGCAGCTATCAATGCCGAACCCGGTGGCGTCGGCGGTTTTGTAACCCTTTCCCGCAAAGGATCCGGGCATATCACATTAAATGTAAAAGGAAAGTCTGCGCATGCCGGGAGGAATTATCAGGACGGCGCCTCGGCGATTTTGGAATTGGCCCATAAAACCCTTGAGATTGATAAATTTCTCAACCTTTCTAAAAGCATTACTGTCAATACGGGACTTGTCGAGGGGGGAATATCTGCAAATTCCGTTGCTCCCGCGGCGAGTTCCAAAATCCATATCACCTATCAAACCCGCGAACAAGGGGAAGAGCTTGTTAAAAATATTCGGACTGTCGCCAATTCGGTTTTTATTGAGGGAACAGAAACGGAGATGACGGGCGGTTTGCGTTTATATCCATTGGAGCGGAGCGAAAAAGGGGATATGTTATTTGAATTGGCAAGAGAAGCGGGAAAATGTTTCGGAATGGAACTGCGGGGACAGCATTATGAAAGCGCTTCGGATTCCGGTTTTTATTCCTCTGTTTTAAATATTCCCACAATTTGCTGTATGGGACCGGAAGGGGACAATATCCATACGCCGGATGAATATTTAATCCCCTCAACCATTTTAAACCGGAGCAAATGCATTGCATTGACCGCCTTATATGCCGCTCGGAAATTTAAAAAGCCATGCAGCAGTGAATTTCATTGAATAAAAACACATCGTTTCCATTCGCACCCGCATTCACTTTTTTGCATTCCCAATAGGATTTATTGCCGGTTGAAATGATATATGATTGATGATACGCTAAAAGGAAAGAGCGGGAGAATATTTTTTACAGCGTTGAGGGTGCGATGGAAAACCAATGGTATTGGAAGAATAAGGATTTTTTTGAAGCGTTTGACGCTCAGAAAGAGAAGTTTTTGCGCGTTTCCCAAAAAATGGAAATAGATAAAAATACGATGATATTTTTTGAAGAGGATTTGGGGGATTGTTGTTTTTATCTGTCAAAAGGTTTGGTGAGAATTTTCAGTGTTTCGGATTCAGGAAAAGAGCCTATTTTTTTTCTGCGCAGGCAGGGGGATTTGTTCGGATTGTCGGAAGTTTTGGGAAATGTGCCGCGTAAGGCGAACGCACAGGCTTTAACAAGCTGCGAATTGTATAAAATACACAGTGCCGAATTGGAAAAATTATTAAAAGAAGATTATCTGCTGGCCCGGCGGATCATATCCTTATTAGGTGCGAGGGTGCGGTATTTGGGAGATTATGTCAGTAATTTAATGACGTGCACGGTTAAAATACGACTGGTTAAAGTATTCATTGCATTAATTTATGACAGCATCCCTTCCGCCGAGGATTGGAATAATCCCGTTACGATACCTATTAAAATTTCACAGGAACAGCTTGCTTCCATGACCGGCTCGACGCAGCCGACCATTTCTGATTTATTGCAGGAACTACAAAAAGACGGAATTATAACGATAGCAAGAAAGCAAGTTTGCGTGTGTAAACCGTATATGCTTTTAAATATTATCGAATCGTGCGAAATATGATGAAAAAACAGAGCAAGATCGGAGAATATCGGGCTGACAGTATTTGTGTCAGCTTTTTTTTATTAAATTCCATTTTTATCATCTGGCTGATAGAACGGAAATTTTTAATTGAGTATAAAAGAGTCATACATCAAAAAGGAGAAAGATTATGAGTTTGAAAAAAATTCTTGTTTCCTGTTTTGTGCTGGGTATGTTTTTGGCTTTTGGTGCTGATCAGGCTGAAGCTGAAAACTACCCAAACCACCCTGTAAAACTTTTAACCATGACCGGTCCGGGGGCTCAAATTGATTTGGTGGCGCGCTCATTTGCTGAACAATTAAAAAATATCTTGGGGCAACCCGTATTGGTGACCAATATGCCGGGCGGTTCACATGGCAGCGTTATGGCTTCTGAATTGTCAACAAGCCCGAAGGATGGATATACGGTTGGTATTTCCGCGACAGGCGCGTTTAATTATTCGCCGTATTTCATAAAAACAAAATATACGAAAGATGATTTTGATTATTTAAGTTTAATTGCTTTAAATCAAAGCGGTATCATAGCCCGTCCCGACAAGCCTTGGAATACGTTAAAAGAAGCCTTTGCATGGGCGAAAAAAGAGGGAAAAGGTTTGACGTATATGTTCCAAGGCTCTGACGACAGGGACGCAATGGCGAGAATTGCAAAACAAGAAGGCATAAATCTGTCTTTAATGCCAAGTACGGGAGGTCCTTCCATCATAACCGCCGTAATGGGCGGGCATGCTGATTTGGGACATGTTGGAGCGATATTGTTTGATTATGTTGAAAGCGGAAAACTGAAATTATTGGCGGCGACAACTCCCGTCCGCTTAAATCCTTTATCTGATGTTCCGACACTGAAAGAGCAGGGTTGGGATGAGTCGGTTGAAATGTATGTTGTTTTTGTAACGCCGAAAGATTTGCCCGCTGATGTGAGAGCAAAATTGGCGGATGCCACGCAAAAAATCGTTAACGATGAACAATTTATCGATTTTGTCGGGAAGAAATTAAAAATGGCTCCGGTTGATTCAACGAGCGAATACGCTGTGAGATATATCGAAGAAAGTTCCCTCAGGAATAAGGCGATCATAGGACAACGTGAACAACAATAAAACGAGGGAATTATGTCAATATATCAACGGGATATAATCGGATATGCAATAATTCTCATACTCTCTTGCTCATTATATTTTTGGGGAATACCGGCGTATTCCCCGGAATATCCAGGGTATGGCGTTCCGGCGTCCTTTATGCCCGATATTGCGGCTGTTTGTATGGGGGGATTGAGCATTTTGGGATTGGTTCAAACAGTTAAAAAGCGAAACAAAGAAACAAAAGCCGGCAAAATCAATTGGATTCATTTGATAAAGTTTTTTGTTCCATGTTTATTGTTAATGCCTGCCATGGCGACAATAGGATATTTAATTTCCGGAATGCTGTTTTTATCTCTCATTCAATTTTTTTGCGGACAAAGGAACGTGTTGTGTTTGGTTCTTGTTTCCATAGTGCCTGTTGCCGTGTTCTATGCATTGATGGTGTATGCTTTGGGTGTGCCTTTGCCATAAATAAGGAGTTCGTATGGTTGAAAGTATGTTAGCAGGCTTTATGGATTCCCTGCAATGGACAAATTGTCTGTTTGTGCTTGCGGGAGTGATTTTGGGGGTTATCGCAGGGGCAATTCCCGGAGTGAACGGACCGATGGCAATAGCGTTATGCATACCCCTTTCTTATTATATGTCGGCAGTTGCCGCCATCGGCTTTTTGGTTGGTCTGAACAAAGGGGCGTTTTTTGGCGGTTCAATTTCCGGAATATTGCTCAATACTCCCGGAACGCCTGAATCCGCCGCGACGACGTGGGACGGGTATCCTTTGGCGGAACAGGGAAAAGGGGAGAAAGCCTTGAAAATGGCATTGTTTTCTTCTGTGACCGGTGATGCGTTCGCAACCATGGTTTTGGTTTTGGTTGCCGCTCCTTTGGCGGCTGTCGCTCTGTATATGGGACCGCCTGAAATCTTCGCTCTTATTTGTATGGCTATGACCATTATCGCAGGGCTCGGCAGCGGGTCCATGCTGCGCGGTTTGATTGCCGCGTGCATGGGCTTGCTTATCAGTTCTGTCGGTATTGAATCTGTTTCAGCCATGCCCCGCTTGACATTCGGAATAACAGCGCTGGAAAGGGGAATTTCGCTTATTCCTATCGGTATCG
>DONZ01000146.1 GCA_003512875.1 Desulfovibrio sp.
GTATCAGCTTTGCCGGCAGCACCATAAATATTGCTCTGCAGCTTTTTTTGATTATTTTCCTTGCCGGGCTTGCCGTTGTTTATGCAAAAACATGTTACAAACTTGCCGTCAGAATCACGGGGCTTCCGCAAGAGTGTATCGACAGGTTCATCATCGCCCTGCAACGAGCTGTGCGCTCCATTTTTTTGGGAATTTTCTTTGTCGCTTTCGTGCAGGGAATTTTAACAGGTATCGGATTTTTCATTTTCGGCGTGAACGATGCGGCTTTTTGGGGATTGGCAGCCATGATTTGCGCCGTTATTCCGATTTTGGGAACAGCCCTTATCTGGGTGCCTATCGCCATTACGGTTTGGGTCGGCGGTTCTTTTTACAGCGCGCTCGGCATTGTGCTTTGGGGCATCATCATTGTTGCGGGGGCTGACAACTTTTTACGCCCTTATTGCCTTCAAAAGGGCATAAAAACATCCATCATCGTTTTATTTTTCGCTATCATATGCAGTATCATCGCTTTTGGCCCGATCGGGCTTATCCTCGGTCCCACCCTTGTGGCACTTGGCATTCAAGCCGTGGAAGAAAGCGATTATTTATTGCGGAAAGCGGAACATATGGAATAGAAGCGCTTCCCCTCCTTAATGACCCGCAAGAATTAAATTCCATAAAAAAAAGCAGGACATTCGCCCTGCTTTTTCGGTATTAGAAAAAAAGCCAAGCTAAAAATAATCCAAGTCAACGGCGGAATAGCCGTTTCCCATCATCAGCTTCACATACTGCACGCTCCGTTCATTGACCGGCAAAATAGGAAAAACATTCTGACAATTTTCACACTTCACAGAACGCGGGCTCGTGGGTGAAATCAACACATTTTTTTGCCCGCAGTGAGGGCATTCATAAACGAAAATAAGCTCCAAACCGCTTGGGGCAACCGGTTTCACAATATCCATATCATCCCCTATATCAAAGACCGGCCGTCCATTTCCGCCGGTTTTTCTTGTTTCCAAAGGGCAAGCAAGGTCGGGGCGATATCTCCGAGTTTTCCTTCTTTTTCGGTCTTAACCGACCCTGTTCCGCTGAGTATTAAAAACGGCACTTTGTTCATGCTGTGGGCTGTCTGCGGTTTGCCTTCCCCGTCGAACATTTCTTCCACATTGCCATGGTCAGCGGTTACGCAAACATACATATTTTCCCGCAAAGCCGCTTCAATGATTTTTTTCGCGCAGGAATCAACCGCTTCGCACGCCTTTACCGCTGCGGAAAGATTGCCGGTATGCCCGACCATATCGGGATTTGCCAAATTGCAAACAATAAAATCAAAGCGAGAACTCCGTATTGCCGCCACAAGTTTATCCGTAACTTCAAAAGCGCTCATTTCCGGCTTCAAATCATACGTCGCAACGCTTTTGGGAGAATTTACCAAAATTCGCTCTTCGCCTTGAAACGTTTCTTCCCTGCCTCCGCTGAAAAAATAGGTGACATGCGCATATTTTTCCGTTTCAGCGATACGCAGCTGCTTCAAGCCGTGTTTCGCAACCCATTCCCCCAAGGTATTGGGCAAAACATCTTTGCCAAAAGCCGCGGGCAGAGGCAAATCCGCTTCATACACCGTCATGGAAGCCATAGAGGTTAGCGGAACAAATTTTCTTTGAAAACCGGAAAATTCCTTATCGAGAAAAGCATGCGCAAGCTCCCTCGCCCTGTCCGCCCTGAAATTGAAAAAGAAAATTCCGTCGCCGTTTTGGACGGTCGCTTCTTCTTTTGCCAAAAGCAAATGCGGTTCTATGAACTCATCGGTAATTTCTTTCGCATAGGAAGCGGACAAAACTTCTTCGGCGGAAGAAGCGGTATCCGCCATGCCGTCGACCAGCATATTCCAAGCTTTTTCCACACGTTCCCAGCGCTTATCCCTATCCATCGCATAGAAGCGCCCGCAAATGCTCGCCAATTTGCCGCCATACTCATTCATGATGCTTAAAATTTCCTGCACATAATGCATGCCGGACGTGGGCGAAGTATCCCTTCCGTCCGTAAACGCGTGCAAATAGACAGGAACATTCTGTTCTTTCGCCAAACGAAGCAGCGCTTTTATATGATTGATATGGCTGTGCACGCCGCCGTCGGAAAGAAGCCCCATCAAATGCAGGCGTCCGTGCTGTTTTTTGATTTGTTCGCAAAGCCCGAGCAAAACAGAATTGCGGTAAAAACCGCCATTTGAAATAGCGGCGTCAACAGCTTTCATATCCTGCAAAACGACTCTTCCCGCCCCGATATTCAAATGCCCGACTTCGGAATTGCCGATAAACCCGGCAGGAAGCCCGACCGCTTCGCCCGAAGCTTCAAGCCTTGCCAAGTTACTGTCAGCCAACAGCGCATCCAGATAAGGCGTGTCCGCGAGTTTCGCGGCATTTCCGGCACTTTCTTCCGCAAGCCCGTAACCGTCCAAAATGAGCAATAACGTCTTAGGAACAGCCCCCATACTCATACCTTTTTCGCCCTTTCGGAAAGAACGACGCTTTCCGCCTCACGCCATAAATTTTCCAATTGGAACAATTCACGGGTTTCTTCCTGAAAAATATGCACGACAATATCATTCAAATCAACAAGAACCCAAGTTCCTGCCTGATACCCTTCCGTTGACAAAATTTCAAATTTCTCTTTTTTGCTTTCCATGATGATATGGTCCGCCAAGCTTTTGGCATGACGGGCGGAACTTGCGGAAACGATAACAACCATGTCCGTGACAGCGCTTTTCACATCCAACACTTTAATATCTTTAGCTTTGCCCTCGACAAGCCATGTATAGACATACTCGGCTTTTTCCTTAACGGGCAGAAGCGAAAACTTTTTTTCTTTCGCCATTCCTATTCTCCAAGGGATTTTTTCCCAGTTTAGCAAAATTTTTCCACAAGCACAAATAACATTTTTGTAAATTTTTTGTTCCCTATCCGCTTTATCTTGACCTTGCAAAAAAAATGATGCATAAAAAAAATAACTTTTGTGAAAGGTATGCTGTAAGGAGTGGATTAATTATGATGTTTCAACAAGATTTGGAAACCTTGCCAAGAGAAGAATTAAAAGAGCTGCAGCTGAGAAGACTGCAAGATTTATGCGCGCGCCTGTATGCGAACGTTCCATTCTATCAAAGAAAATTTGACGAAATTGGAATTACGCCGAAAGATATAAAATCCCTTTCTGACATAAAATACCTTCCTTTTACGGAAAAACAAGATTTGCGTGACAATTATCCCTACGGCTTATTCGCCATGCCTAAGGAAAATATCGTCCGCCTGCACGCCTCAAGCGGAACAACGGGAAAAGCGACGGTGGTCGGCTATACCCACAGGGATATCAACAACTGGGCGAACTGTATGGCACGCTCTTTCGCATCCGTCGGGCTGACCCAAAAAGACATGATACATATCGCCTACGGATACGGACTTTTTACCGGAGGACTCGGAGCGCACTATGGGGCTGAACAGCTTGGCGCCGTAGCAATTCCGATGTCAGGAGGCTCCACCAAGCGTCAAATCCAGCTTATGCGCGATTTTGAAGCCACAGCCCTTTGCTGCACTCCTTCCTATGCCTTATACCTTTATGAGGCAGGGCTTGAAGCCGACATCAATTTTAAAGAACTTCCTTTGCGTATCGGTGTTTTCGGGGCGGAACCATGGACGGAAAACATGCGGCACGAAATAGAGGAAAAACTTTCCATCAAAGCGTATAACATTTACGGGCTTTCCGAAGTCATGGGTCCCGGAGTCGCCTGTGAATGCGAAGCGAGCGCCAACGGACTCATGCATATCCAAGAAGACCATTTCTACCCTGAAATTATCGACCCGATAACCGGAGAACAGCTGGAAGACGGCGAAGAGGGCGAACTTGTTCTCACAACCCTCACCAAAGAAGGCGTGCCGCTTCTTCGTTACAGAACAAGGGACATCACTTCCATCAACACAACGCCCTGCGCCTGCGGCAGAACCTTTAGAAGAATCAACCGCCTGAAAGGACGTTCCGACGACATGCTCATCATTCGCGGCGTCAACGTGTATCCGCAGCAAATCGAGGGCATCATCATCGAAGCGGAAGGAACGGCTCCTCATTACCAAATCATCGTCACCCGCGAAGGCGCGCTGGATACTGTTGAAATTTTAGTGGAAATCGCAGAAGGAACCTTTACCGATACCATTAAAGGCTTGCAGCAACGCGAACAGAAAATTCAAAAGACAATCAAGGAATTTCTTGGGGTCACAACCAAGGTTCGCCTTGTCGAGCCCAAAACAATCGAAAGGACCGACGGCAAAGCGAAACGGATAATCGACAAACGTTAATAATGATAGACTTTCATATTGAAATTAATGAGCAACTCCCCCCGGCTTCCGCTGTTTTTTACGCAAAAAGTTTGGGACTGCGCGCTATCGCCCTTATTGCCGATACAGACCATATCCCTGTTTCGGCAGAAGCAATCCGAAACGGGAATACGCAGGAAGCCATAAACGCCTCACCGCATATCGCCTCGCTTTTGGAAACGCAAAAATATATCCATGAGCTCGCTGTTTATTATGATATGCAGGTGATTTTCGGAATACAGCTGCGGCATGTTCCGCCCGCTCTTCTTGAAACGGCTGTTGCGTTTTACCGCTCCATTAACATTCCTTTCATCGGCGTACACGGGGAAAGCATTTCCGACATTGTGGAAAAGGGCACTAATTTTTCCGCAATAAGGGCGAAAGCGGATATTCTTTTCAATGCGGGGCTTATTGACGAAAAATGCGTGGAACTTGCCAAAGAAAACAATGTGTTCCTTGAAGTTTCAACCCACCCGAAACACGCTTACGCCAATGCGCATTTGGCAAAGCTTGCCGATAAGCACGGGGCGAAACTCGCTCTTGGAAGCAAGGCGCGCTCACTGCATGAAATCCATAGCCCTGAAATGCAAAGGATGATTTTAAAAGGGGCTTGCGTAGAAAAGGAAAACAGCTATGAATTATTACAAAAAATCCAATAAATTTAAAGGAGTACAATATGGCAGAATGTCCAAAATGTAATGGTTCCGGAAGGCAATCCTGCGGTGTTTGCTGGGGCGGGCAAAGACAAATTCTTTGCATGGGCTGCAGCGGACGCGGTTACATCAAACATGAAGACGGCACCAAAGAAACTTGCAAACGCTGCAACGGTGCAAAATTTTATATTCCATTAAGCTGTCCGAAATGCGATAACAGCATACCATGCCCGCACTGCAACGGAACGGGAAAAATTTAATCCTATCTGTTTAACATTAAAAAATGTGGGAATAGTTCCCACATTTTTCTTTTAATATTTTCATAAGAAAGAAAAGAGCCTAAGAAATCATCCCCAATAAAGCGATACCCATTCCCCGTCTTTCATATCTGTTTCCTGCCGAAATTGCCGTGCCTTGCCCATTCTTTCATAGGCTTTTTCCAAATCAGCGACTTGTATTCCTAAAAATCCTGATAAAATAAGCATATGGTTCGGGCTTACCGCATTAATAATATCCTCCGCCATTTCCCGCAATGGCTGGGCTAAAATATTTGCGATAACGACGTCAAATTGCTGCCCTTGCACTTTCTCAATGCTTCCCAGTCCGACAGTAAAATCTTTCACGGAATTTAACACGCAGTTTTCCTTTGCGTTATCCACAGCCAAAGACTCAATATCCAGTCCGCAGCCCGTCAGCCCGTAATGCGTGCACGCAATGCCCAAAATGCCCGTGCCT
>DONZ01000020.1 GCA_003512875.1 Desulfovibrio sp.
CGCTTCGTTGACTTGCAGGCGTTCCATGGCGAAAGGAATAAGACTTGCCCGCACCGCCATCGCAACTCCGAGGCTGAGATAGGCGAAACGCCCCGCCATAATGCTTTTCGGCACGGATTTTAATGCGAAACACTCCGCGTTGTCTTGCGGTTTCGCATGATTATCGGTATCCATTTTTCTTCTTTTTGGCAAGTTCGAGCAGTTTTTCAATCAGTTCGCCGAAGCTGAGTCCGATTTCTTTCGCTTCTTTCGGAACAAGGCTGGCGGAAGTCATTCCGGGAAGCGTGTTCACTTCCAAAATGTAAGGAATACCTTCTTTTGTCAGAATGAAATCGGAACGGCTGTAATCGGAAAGCCCCAATGCGTTATGGGCTTTGAGCGCCATTTCCTGTATCTTCCGGGTCGCTTCCGCTCCGATGGGAGCCGGGCAGATTTCCGCCGCGCCGTCTGCGGAATACTTATTGGTGTAGTCGAAAAATTCCGCTTTTGATTCAATCAGAACGGGAGGCAGCGCTTTGCCGTCAAGCACGCCGCAGGTCACTTCCTTTCCTTCGGCAAGTTCTTCGATTAAAATTTCCAAACCGATGCCGAACATGGTTTCAAGGGCGTTTTTCAGCTCCTGCCTGTCGGTGACGCGGTATAAATGTATGCTTGAACCGCCGTTGTTGGATTTTACGAACATGGGATAGGAAAGTTTCGTTTCGATTTCTTCCAAATTTTTAGGCATGGCAGGTAAAAACATGCCTTTTACCGTGTTCAGCCCGTGGGCTTGGAATAAACTTTTGGCGGCGTATTTGTGTAAAGCCAGAAAAGAGCCTTCGGCATTTGAACCTTGATACGGGCAGTTCATGCGGGATAGAAGCGCTTGCACGAGTCCGTCTTCTCCGGGAGAACCGTGTAGATTGATAAAGGCGACCTCCGCTTTTTCCGCAAGGGGGATAAGGGCTTCAAATCCGTCTGAAAGGTTGAAAAACGTTACGGTGTGCCCGCGTTCCGATAAGACTTTTTCAATGCCTTTCGCCCCGAGCAGGGAAATTTCACACTCCGGTGACCAACCGCCTGCGATAAGCAATACATCCATTTTCTTCTCCTTATGTTCAGCGTTCCGTGCCGCCGTATTGTCCTGTTTCATTTATTTTTTGCGTTTCGTATTTTGTACCCGCACCAAGCGGCTTTGTTCCAATTCTATATCCACTCCGGAGCGGATCAGCGCGTCTTCGATTTTTTGGCTTTGCGCATAATTCATGTTGATCAGGCGGATTTTTTCCTCACTTGTGCCGTAGCGTTTTAAAAGGTCCTGAAAGCGGTCGGAAAGGCTGACGACCTTATCGTGCCGGACCCGTTTGTCCGCATAGGAAATCAAATTCGGAAGCGTGCAGGGATTGTTTTCAATGGCTTGTCCGCCTTCGTCGAAAAACCAGATGACATGGGCGAGGACAGCTTGGGCGATGGCGGGGTTCTGCGTTTCCTGCATAACCCACGCGGCTCCCAAAAGGGCATGGTCGCCGCCGAAATAAATGGTGTAACTTTTGGCTATGTCGTGAAGAAGCGCGGAGGCGAGCACCATATCCTCGCGCAAAGGGTATCCCGCAGTGCCGAAACGTTTCGCAAGCGTCAAAGCGACTTGCGCAACGGTAAGGCAATGTTCCCTGATGTGGTGCATCATTTGGTATTTTTCCCAAATACGGTAACATTCCCTTATGGTCGGCACGTTCCATTCTTCTTTGTAAGGAAATGCAATATTCGGTTTCAATTGCATGGGCAGCATTATTCCGCTCCTTATCGTGTTTGTCCGTATCCTGAAAATTTATTTTTTTCCCGTATGTCCGTAGCCCCCGCAGCCCCGTTCCGTGGGAGAAAGCTCCTCCGCCTCTTCAAGGCTTATGGGAAAATAGGGCTGGAAGACAAGCTGGGCTATCCTGTCCCCTTGCTCGACGGTTACGGAATTTTGGGAAGTATTCAGCATGTAAGCGATTATTTCTCCGCGGTAATCCGGGTCGATAACGCCGACGCCCTGAGCGACGGCAAGCCCTGTTTTCGCCCCCAATCCGCTGCGGGAATAAAGAAAAGCGGCGGTATTTTCCTGACAAATCTCAAGGGCTATGCCCGTGGGAACAGGATGACGTCCGCCTGCCGGAATTTCTATGCTTTTTTCCGGGAAAGCCGCCCGCAGGTCCATGCCGCAGGACCGGCTTGTTGCGGGGCAAGCGCCTTTTTCACCGTATACTGTTTTGCTGTCGCGCAAATATTGGATTTTTGCAAGCGCCATTTGTTTTCTCCGTTTGCTTCTTATTCGTTTTCCTCTGTTTCCCGCAAAGCCCGCTCTTCTTTTTGGCGTTTGCTTTTTGCTTGGCGTTCCGCGATAAAGGAGCTCAAATCAAGCTGTTCTTCCGGTTTTAAAAGATGTTTTTGCAGCTGCCAGCGGATTATGCCTTGGTAAACATTGCGTCTGCCGTTTTGGCTTTCTTTGCAGAATTCGTCAAGCTTAACCAATAGGTCCGTGCGTTTTGTCGTGTTGGCGGAGGGGCAGGGATTGGAAAAAATCGGCAGTTCCCAAAGCTTGGCGGCTTTTA
>DONZ01000102.1 GCA_003512875.1 Desulfovibrio sp.
TGCCACGAAAATGGGCATGGCCATACGTTTTTCCTGCCAGGACGTGCGCAGCATGGGACGCGGCGCGTCCGGCGTGAAAGGTATCAGCCTGCGTAAGAATGATGAAGTCGTCAGCTGCCTGCCCATAAAAGATGATGACAACACGACCGAAATCATGAGCATATCCGAACTGGGCTATGGCAAGCGGACCTGCGTCGAGCTTTACCGCAGGCAAAACCGCGGCGGTATCGGCATTATCAATTTCAAGGTAAGCCCCAAAACCGGAAATGTGATCGGCTCCATTCCCGTAACGGACGAAGACAGCCTTATCCTGCTCACTTCCACCAACAAGATTATCCGCTTGGGCGTAAAGGAAATCAGTTCCTACGGACGCGCAACCATGGGTATACGCCTTGTGAGCCTTGACGATAATGCGACTGTTGTGGGTTACGATACGGTGCCGACGGGCAAAGGCGATGAAGACGGCGCGGATACCGAATAATAAACTGTTTACGAAAAAAACATAGTTTGCTAAGATAAAGGGGAACAAAACGCTCCCCTTTTTTTAGGATTGCATCATATGAAAAAATGTTTGATATTCTGCCTGATTTTTTTCGTTCTTACGCTTTTTAACATTCAAATCCATGACGTGCAGGCGAACGAATACGATTTTAAAGAAGAAATTCAAAGTGATATAAAAACACAGCTGCTGTTCGGAGATTTCAGGGAAGCTGTCATGGAGCTGAAACGGATTACGGTAAGCAACGCCTTTTCTCCCGAAGAAAAACTCGCGATTTTGGAAAAGAATTTTCTGATTTGCAAAAATGCCGCAAAATACCGTGAAGCGGGGGAAGTTCTGGAACTGGCATATTTGATCGCTCCCGCCAAGGAAGAAATTTTAGAGCAGGTGCATGATAAGCTGACAACGTTTTATGCCGGCATTAAGAATTGGGACAAATGCGTCAACAGCCATTTTTATTATCTGCAAAACGTGAAAGTGGACGAAGAAAAGAAAAAAGTCGTTTTTTTTGAAATAGTGCAGGCGTATCAGCAAATGCGCCAATATGAAAAAGCGAAGCTCGTGCTCGGGGAATTATTGCTTTTATGCAAAACCGATGCGGATTTCGCTTATGTTTATTTTTATCAGGCAAGGGGAAGTTTCAATAAAAACGAGTATGAAAAAGCCATAAAACTTTATGAAAAAGCATTGAGTTTTGAAGCCCTGCCCGATAAGGAAACAGGCACGGCGTTATATCAGACGGGTTTTTGCCATGAAATTTTGGGTGAAAAGAAAAACGCGCTGCAATATTATGAAAAGGCGCTGCCCCTTTACGGCAACGGGCAGGTTGTGAAAAAACGCATGGAACGTTTGCAGGCTGCCGGAAACAAGAGCGGAATATGAAGTCTTCACGCCTGCTTATCATCATAAAAAACAGTGTTAACAACAGCTGGCTGTTCAAAAGAAAAGTCAGTCAGCAAACCTTGGGGCTTGCGCAGCTTTTTTCCTGGATTTCTTTTGTCGTCATCATTCTTTTCAGTATTTTCCTGTCCGTGTTCATCGCCTCGAACACAAGAAGCAGTCTGATCAACAGTCAGGAATCCTATGCGCTTCTTCTTGCGGAAAATATGAACAGGCAAATTTTCCGGCGTTTCACCCTGCCCGTCGCCTATGCCTCAGGGCGCGTGACCCTTTCCGAGCCTGATCAGTACCGCCTTCTCGACGAAGTGGTCAATTCCCTCATGCACGGTCTGCGCATTGAATCCATACGCATTTTCGATATGAATGAAATGGTCGCGTATTCCACCGACAAGGAAGAACTGCAAAATACGGACCTTTCCACCCAAGGGGTGAAAAATGTCTTTGAACAAAAAGGGCACAGCTTTGAAGTCACGTCAAAAATGAGTTTCTTGCAGGCGCTGTTCACGCCTAATTTGCCCGATGAAACATTCACGCTCCGCACCGTGTATCCTTTGACCATCGATTATGATCTGGCTCCGTTCAGAAATATCAGCGAAGAAGAAAAACCCGTGCTCGGAGCGCTCGAAATCATGCAGGACGTCACGGATCTTTATAAAATCGCCATCCGCTCGCAGTGGACCATATTATTCGGTTTCACGCTTTCCGTTTTGATTTTGTTCGTGCTTTTGCAAATCATCGCCAAGCTTGCGGAACGTATCATTTCCGAGCGTATCAAGCGCACGAAACAGCTTGAGGCGGAACTCAACCAAAGCGAAAAACTGGCGAGCATGGGACGCATGGTTTCGAGCATTGCCCATGAAATCCGCAATCCTTTGGGTATCATCAAATCAAGCTCCGAATATTTGATCGGCCGCGGAAATATGGATAAGACGGGTACCCAGCTGATCAAGGCGATTTATGACGAATCAAAACGTCTCAGCAATACGGTTTCGGACTTTTTGGACTATGCGAAACCGCGCAAGGCGGGTGAGGATGAAGTCAACCTTACGGAAATTGTGGAAAAGGTTCTGGCGTTTTTAAAACCTTCGTTTACGGAAAAAAATATCGCCGTTCATGTTTTGCTTCCCGAAAGGCTCTGTATCCGCGGGGACGCCGATTTGCTGTACAGAGCCGTATACAATGTTTTTGTGAATGCGGAGCAGGCTATGAAAAAAGACGGGAAGCTGACGGTACGGGGCGAACAGAAATACGATTTCGTTTATTTGAGTTTCACCGACAGCGGAACCGGGTTTAAAGGCGATGTTTCGCAATTCCTCGACCCTTTTTACACGACGAAAGATACGGGAACGGGACTCGGACTGCCTATCGTGCAAAGCATAATCAAAGCCCACAACGGAAATCTGGCTTTGCGCAATGCGGAGGAAAACGGCGCTGTCCTTGGCGCCTGCGTCGAATTTGTCCTGCCGGTTTCCCATGAAAGCACGGAAGAAAAAAACGACGGAAAACTATATTTTTAGGTGAGGAAGGATTATGGCGAACGGCCGCGTATTGATCATAGATGATGAAAAAAACTATTTGCTTATCTTGCAAGCTATTTTGGAAGATGAGGGATATGAAGTGACGACGATCAACGACCCTGAAATGGTCATGCCCTATTTGGAGGATTCCGAAGTCGATGTTGTGATTACCGATATGAAGATGCCGAAAATCACGGGAAAGGAACTGCTCGAACACGTGAAGAAGAATTATCCGCGCCTGCCCGTGCTCATCATGACGGCTTTCGGCAGTATCGAAAGCGCGGTCGAAGTCATGCGGCACGGCGCCTTCGATTACATAACAAAACCTTTCGCCAACGATGAACTTCTGCTTTCTTTGCACAATGCCATGGAATTGTCCAAAACCCACAGGCAATACCAAATTTTGCGCGAAAGCTTGGAAGAACGCTTCAGCTCCCATCAGATCATCGGCAAATCCAAAGCCATATTGGAAACCCTCGCCCTTGTGGACAGGGTTGCGCAATCGAAATCTTCCGTTTTGATCTGCGGTGAAGCGGGAACCGGCAAATCTTCCATAGCGAGGGCTTTGCACTTCGCTTCCCCACGCAAGGACATGCCTTTCGTGGCTGTCAACTGCAAGGCGTTCACGATAGAAAGCCTCGATGTGGAGCTTTTCGGGCAGGAAAGTTCCGGGGTGAACGATACGGTCGCCATGAAGCGCGGACGTATCGAACTGGCGGACCAGGGAACCTTGTATTTGAGTGAAATCGGGGCTTTGTCCATGGAATTGCAAGTGAAACTTTTAAGGGTTTTGCAGGACAAGAATATCGAACGCGTGGGCGGAACGGAGCCTATTCCCGTTGATGTGCGCATTGTGGTGAGCACGGCGGAAGATTTGAACCAGTTTGTTTTACAGGGAAAATTTCGGGAAGATTTGCTTTACCGGCTCAATGTGGTGAAAATCAACATGCCGCCTTTGCGGGAACGGCGTGAGGACATTCCGCTTTTGGTCGCCCATTTCATCAATAAGATTTGCGCGGAAAACAATATGCCGCAAAAATACGTGAGCAACGAGGCGCTTAACTATCTCAACGGGTACGAATGGCAGGGCAATATCCGCCAGCTGCAGAACGTGGTCGAACGCTGCGTGATCATGGTCGCCCATAAGGAAATAGGCGTTGAGGATCTGCCGCCGGAAATCAAGGACGAAGACGCGCAGTTCAAAAGCGCGGTGGATTTGCTGCCGCCGACCATGGATTTGGCTGAAACTTTGGATAAAATCGAAGGAGCGGTTATCCGCCGCGCCCTTGTGCGGGCTGATTTCGTGCAGTCGCGCGCCGCCGAAATGCTCGGCATTTCCCGCAGCCTCATGCAGTACAAACTCAAAAAATACAATATCACAGGACATTGATGTTTTCTTTCCGAAGAGGAAACTGACGGGGAATGCTCCTTTGCCCGTCCTTTTATTGTATAGTTATCCGTGATTTTATTTGCTGTAACGGCTAGTTAACATAATTTTTATGCGGGGGAAGAAACGTTTTCAAAAATTTTTTTCCTGCACCCCTTTACAAAAATTTTTATACCAATTTTCTGCATACTTTTAACATTACATACTATTATGAATATCATGCGGAAATACTCTAAAGAATGAATACTTGCAAGGTCTTCCCCTCTTGGACCTAAATTAAAGAGGGAAATTTTTTTATTCACACTGTTACGGCAAAGAGCCGGTGTTCCCGCCTCCAAAGAGTGAAAACACCCAAGTTCAAAATCCTGCCTGCTTTTCACAGTGTTATTCTGCTGCCTTGATTATAAATTCCGGACAATTCAGAAAATACTTCAGTTTGTAAAAGAAACGCCTGCTTTTTGTCGGTATGCCGTCATTCATTCCTCATATGCCAAGCGGACAAATGGATTTTTCAAAGAAACGGAAAAAGAGGAATACCGCTTGACGGCGGATAAACGCCTGTGGTTTGGAATTGCTTTGCAGGATTTTGCCGGCAGGGCTTCCGTACTATCAGCAGCCGTGTATTAAAAATAAAAACCCTTATGACGGCAAGGGTTTTTGGAAAAAGAAGCCGGTTTTGAAAACTAGCTGATTATGTCTTTGATTTTGTTTTTTATTTTTGTTGAAAGCTTTTGTTCTTTTTTTTCAAAAAGCGTATCAAGGGCTTTGAGCAGTTCGGTTTGGTCAGCGGACAGGTCTGTCGGGGTTTCGACAATCACTTCGATTAAAAGATCGCCGGTGCGTTTTTCCCCGGGGTACGGAAGCCCTTTGCCTTTGACTTGGTATACGGCACCGCTTTGCGTTCCTTTCGGCACTTCAAATTCAATTTCTTCATCAAGGGTCGGAACTTTTATTTTTGCGCCGAGAGCCGCTTTGGTGAAAGGAATTTTCGTGCTGTAAATAAGGTTTTGTGCTTCGCGGTCAAAAACTTTGTCCGCTTCGATATGAATGACGACATATAAATCGCCGTTCGGACCGCCGTTGGTGCCCGCTTCGCCCTCGCCGCGCAGGCGCAGTCTCGCCCCGTCGTAAACCCCGGCGGGAATATGCACAGTAAGTTCGCGTTTTTCCTGAATATGTCCGTCGCCTTTACAGCGGGGGCAAGGCTTGGAAACAGTCGTGCCTTTGCCGTGGCATTTGGGGCAGGTGCTTGCAAAACGGAACGGTCCCTGCTGTACGAAAACTTGTCCCATGCCTTTGCACTGCGTGCATTGTTCCTGTTTGCTGTCTTTGGCGGCGCCTGTGCCGCCGCAGTCGGGGCAGGAGGCCGTGCGCGGAATGGTCAGGTGCACGTCATCGCCTTTTGCCGCCTGGCGGAACGTTATTTTTAAATTGTAGCGCAGATCATCGCCGACCGTGGGGCGGTTTTGGGAACGGGAACCCCCTCCGCCGAAGCCGAAAAGATTTTCAAAAATATCCCCGAATTGCGAAAAGATATCTTCATTGGAGAATCCGCCGAAACCGGCGCCGAAATCGCTGTGTCCGAACCTGTCGTAATGCGCCCTTTTCTCATTGTCGCGTAAAACATCGTAGGCTTCAGCCGCTTCTTTAAAACGCGCTTCGGCTTCCTTGTTGTCCGGATTTCTGTCCGGATGGTTTTCAAAAGCAATTTTGCGGTAGGCTTTTTTGATTTCTTCGGCACCGGCGGAACGGTCCACCCCGAGAACTTCGTAATAATCTCTTTTGCTCATAATAATGCTGGGTAAGGTTGAGGTCTGGACAAAACAATGCCGACTTTGTTTGCACGCAGTCGACATCATATATTGCAAAAGCAATTATGCATTGGACTATCCAATACATATAAGCATTGTTTTTTAATCGTCAATAAGATTTTTTTGCAAATCTTCGCCTTCGCGGACAGGGGTGAAGTAATCCATATTTTCAGGAAGTATCTTGCCTGCGGCGATTTCACGCAAAGCAGTCACGCATTCCTTATTTTTTGTCGATACAAGCGGTTCATAGCCTTGACGGAATTGATGCACACGTTTGATTGCCATTTGCACAAGCAAAAAACGGTTGTTGATACGTTCCTGACAGTCTTCGATGGTAATGCGAGCCATGTTTTCCTCACTTTTTGCAAGAGGTTTATTTCCGCCCTTAAAAAGGGGTATTCTTCAATAAAGAAAAAAATTATTATGCTTAATGGTTCTTTTGTCAAGTTAAGTTTTTAAGGACGTTCCCGATGTTTCAAGGGGCGTTTCAATGAATGACTTTACGGGGCTTGGAACCGGAACGGGCTTCAATATAGCCGTCCTGCTCCAATTTGTCGATAATGCGTCCGGCGCGGCTGAACCCGAGCCTGAATTTCCGCTGAAGCATGGAAATGGAAACAACGTCTTGGTCCGTGAGCCAGTCGAGAATGACATCATACATTTCATCGTACCCGCCGTCGTCTTCGTCGAAGTTCGGTTCAAGGGCTGTATCGCCGTATTTGCTGAAATCGACCTTGTAATCGGGACTGCCTTGTTTTTTCCAGAAATCAACGACAGCGCGGACCTCTTCTTCCGTGACGAAAGCGCCGTGTATGCGCTGGAGTCCCCCGGAACGGGGTTTATAGAGCATGTCGCCTTTGCCGAGCAGCGCTTCCGCCCCCGCGCTGTCCAAAATGGTGCGGGAGTCTATGGAGCCGGAAACTTGGAACGCTATGCGGGCGGGGAAATTATTTTTGATAAGCCCTGTGATGACATCGACACTGGGGCGCTGCGTCGCAAGGATGATGTGCATGCCGGCGGCCCGCGCCAGCTGTCCGAGCCGCGCGATTTGCCCTTCGACTTCTTTGCCTTTTTGCATCATGAGGTCCGCCAATTCGTCAACAATGATCACGATGAAAGGCAATTCCTGCAAGGAGGCGTTTTCAACGGCTTTAAGGCGTTCCGCCAAGGTTCCGTCCGCTTCCTTATCCTTGTTTTTGCGGACAAAAGCGTTGTATTCCGTGATGTTGCGCATGCCGAACGTTTCAAAAAGCTTATAGCGCTGGTCCATTTCATCGACAGCCCAAAGCAGCGCGTTGCGCGCCAAATCCATATCCGTCACCACGGGGTGCACAAGGTGGGGCAAGCCGTTATACATGGAAAGTTCCACCCGTTTCGGGTCGATCAGCAGCATTTGCACTTCATGGGGCTGCGCCTTGTAGAGTATGCTCAAAATAATGGAAT
>DONZ01000088.1 GCA_003512875.1 Desulfovibrio sp.
TGTCAATGGATTCAAGAAGGACGGAACCCATTGCGAGACATTCGTTTTTAACAGCGTCAACAGCGACGGCAGGGGTAAATTCGATAAGTTTCGGGTCCAAGTAAGACTTGCGGGGTTCCGGTTTTTGAGGGTCCGGAATAATGGCGGTGATAAGTTTTGCAAAACTTCCGACAAAGGGGAGGAAGATAATGGTGTTGCAGATATTGAACAGGGAGTGGGCGTTTGCGATTTGGTGACCGATGGAATCGGAACTTGCGCGGATGAAGTCGATATAAAGCGGCATAATGGGAAGAAAAATCGCTACTCCGATGATGTTGAACAAAACGTGGGCGAGGCAGGCTTGTTTTGCATGCCGGCAAGTGCCGATGGCTGCTAAAATCGTGGTGATGGTCGTGCCTATGTTGCTTCCCAAAATAATCGGAATGGCTGCCTCAAGGGGAATTAGACCCTGCATGCTCAGAGCGATGGTTATCCCCAGCGTCGCGGCGCTTGATTGGATGAGAACGGTGATGACAGTGCCCGCCAAAACACCGAGCATGGCGCTTTCTTTGAACATGAGGAACAAATCCGTACGGCTCCGCAATACGTACATGGAATCTTCCATGGTTTGCATGCCGATAAAAAGCAGACCGAAACCGAAAAGTCCCGCGCCCAAATGCTTTTGTGCGTTTGTTTTTCCCAAAAATTGCAGGAGCGAACCTAAAATGATGAAGAGGTAACAATAATCTTTAATTTTAAAGGCGATGATTTGACCTGTTACCGTTGTGCCTATATTCGCTCCCATGATAAGCCCGATGGCTTGTTTGAGCGTCATGAGCCCCGCGTCGACGAAACTGACGGTCATAACGGTGGTTGCGGAACTTGATTGGATAAGAACGGTAACGACAGTGCCGACCATAACGCCTAAAATCGGCGTTTTCGTAAGCATTCCGATAAGGTTTTGCAGGCTGTTGCCGGCCATGAGCTGCAATGATTCGCTTATCATTTTTATGGAATAAAGAAAAATGCCGACTCCGCCGATTAGTTGTATGACATTGAATAAGGACATGCATTCTCCGTTTTTTGTATGTTCTTGAGGTATGCAATTTGTTACAGACTTAATGCCTTATTTAAAGGATTTGGGCAAGTATTTTTTCATAACAATATGAAAATTCTTCACACGGAGCATGCATGGATTAAGGTTTTGTCAGGTATTGCCGATAACTTTTTCAGTAACGATATTTTTAGGTTGAAGAGTTGACTTTTTTGCAAGATACTATATACTTTAACAAGTTAAAATAATATTAGTCTATCGAAAATCTATCATAGGTATAAATTTCGGTAAAAAGGATACAGCATGGTAAGAGTTATAGTTGTTGATGATTCTGCTTTTATGCGTAATTCGCTTACGCGTATGCTCGCTTCTGATCCTGAAATCGAGGTTGTGGGACAAGCCGCCGACGGCATTGATGCTTTAGAAAAGATTGAAAAATTAAATCCTGACATCATTACGCTTGACCTTGAAATGCCTCGTATGGGCGGTTTGGAAATGCTCGAAAAATTAATGGGCACAAATCCGATACCTGTTCTTGTTATTAGTTCTCTGACCTTTGAAGGTGCCGAGGCCACGCTGAAAGCTTTGGAATTGGGCGCCCTTGACTATATGCCTAAATATGTCGAGGGAACAACCGTTTTTGCCGTCGCGCAAAAAGAATTGACGGAAAAATTAAAAGCCCTTTCCAAAAAACGGGCGCTCATGCGTCTGCATCTTGCAAGAATGCGTACGCAGGCTGCGAAAAACGCGGCTGCAGGCGCCGGGGCAAAAACAGAAATTCCTCATGTTGCCCCCAGTTCTGCAAGCAGCGCAAAATTAAATTCTTTAACAATAAAAACGACAGTCTCCGGACAAGCGACATATGTCCGTCCGAATGAACCGCTGCCTACCGGCAGACCTAAGCGCGATATCGTTGCGATCAGCGTTTCCACCGGCGGGCCTCCGGCTGTGCAAAAAGTTCTTACTGCGCTGCCTGAGAATTTCCCGGCTTGTATTCTGATTGCGCAGCATATGCCTGCCGCTTTTACGGGCGCATTCGCCAAACGCTTGGACAGCTTATGCAAAATAAAAGTCAAGGAAGCGCAAGACGGCGATACCATCATTGCGGGCATAGCGTATGTTTGCCCCGGAGGGCAGCATATCAGCGTTTCTGTCAAAGGAGCGCTCCCTCAAATTAAAATTTCGCCGGAACCGACTTCCGCCATATATAAACCCAGCGCAAGCATTTTGAATGAATCTGTCGCCGTCATGGCGAATAAGGTTGTCGGTCTCACTATGACAGGTATGGGAAATGACGGTTGCGAAGGAACAAAACCTCTGCGTGCTAAAGGCGGTTATATTTTAGCTCAAAGTGAAGACACCTGCGTCGTGTACGGTATGCCAAGAGCCGTTGTTGAAGCGAAACTCGCTCATGATATTGTTGATTTGGATGATATTCCTGATGCCTTGATTCGGGCACTTTATAAATAGAATAGTACGTTGGAGTAAACTATGACTGACGATCAAAATTTACCTGTTGAAGAAAAAATGACAGAAAAAGAGATTTTGCAGGCTCTTGATTCTGACGATGCCACTGTTGTGCGTCAAGCCGCATTTGAGGCTGCAAATCAAGGTTTGAAATCTGCTTTGCCGGTATTAGTAAAACTTTTTGAAAGCCATAGTATGGGTATTATTGAGGCTGTTGAAGTCGCCGTCAGAAAAATACGCGGGGAAGAAGCTGTTCGGCTTATTATTCCTGTTTTGCGGAATGAAGACGCCACGGTGAGAAATATCTCCATGGATATTTTGCGTGAAATTGCCGAAGATGATGTTCAGTCTATGATTGATTTGGTTTATGATGAAGACCCGGATATCCGTATTTTTGCAACGGATATTTTAGGTTCGATTAAAAATGCCAGTGTCGTGCAGGTTCTTTGTGAAGCTCTCGAACATGATCCGGAAGTCAATGTTCGGTATCAGGTCGCTATCAGTCTTGGTGAAATTAAAGACCCGAAATGCGTGGAAGCTTTGAAAAAAGCCATTGCTGACGAAGAATGGGTGCAGTATGCCGCAATCGGGGCTTTGGCGAAAATCAGGGATACGCAAAGCGTCGATATTCTTTTGCAGGCTCTTGACACGGTTTCTCCGCTTGTTGTTTCCATCATTAT
>DONZ01000175.1 GCA_003512875.1 Desulfovibrio sp.
TATTTTGATTTCACAATAAATTCGTAGCGGGTTTCCGCAACGCGAGGCATCACGGAAACCGCTACACACATAGGAGAGTTTTGAAGAGAGGTATCGGAAAGAAAATTTGAAATATCGTTTTGAGCAATACGAACTATCTTTGTTCCGACAAGCTCGGCATGTTTAAGTTCTTCCTGAACGCCAAAAGAAATATCATGCCCGGCAAGTTCCAAAAGCCATAATTCATCAGCCCATACAATCATGGGATAATCAAGTTCGGACCATCGTTTGAAGCTTGTATCTATGCCGTATTGGCAAATCTGATGTCCGTATGTGATAGGGGAGAAGACAGTCGCCCCCTCATTCATCAAAAAAGCGGCAAAACTTGTAGCAGTTTTGTAGCGTGCTTCCCTGACCTGCGGGTCGCTGTGCGAATAAGGCAAAGCCAAATAAATTTTTTTGCCTTTTAGGCTATTAAACATAAAAACTCCCTAAAGTTTCCTTTAGGGAGTGTAACTATACCAAAATATTATATTTTTTAGTTGGCGTCCTCAGGGGGATTTGAACCCCCGTTGACGGCGTGAAAGGCCGCTGTCCTGGGCCGGCTAGACGATGAGGACGTATGCCGTGAAAAGTCTTTTATGTGATATTGCATGCTTTGTCAAATGTTTTTTTTGGGAAAAAAGCATTTTTAATGCTTATACGTGGTTAAAGGTTATTTTTAGTTATTGATATGAATATCGATATTGATAATAATATTGTGTTGCTGTTGAAATATTTTGAATTTTTATAACGGACGCATTATAAAATCATCTAAATTACAGAGTGAGGATAATGGAAAATTTATTGCCGCAATTCTTATTTGTAAAGTTTTTCGATAAATGATTTGCTTGAAGCATACGAAACCATGTCCATAGCTATTGCATATGAACGCAGAATGTCAATAAGGCATATGGCTATATGAAAATAAAAGCATAAACCGAAAAAGAACGTTGAATTTTTTACATTGCATGCTGAAATCCGGGCATGCAGAAAATGTGTCCGCATGCTCTTTGTTAATTCAGCTTATTTTCCCTTCTTATTTTTGGAGCGTCTTTCCTTCGGGTTTTGTTTGGAGTTTTTGGCATTTTTTCCATTTGTAGCGCGCTGTGATTTTGTTTTTTTTGATTGATATTTTTCTGATTTATACTTTTTTGCTTGCCGGTTTTTATTTTCATTTTTATTGTTGCGGAAAAGGGTGCTTCTGCCTTTTGCTTTGCGAGGGGTCACGCCCATAAGGATTAAATCAATTTCAAGGCGGGTGATGTCCACAAATTCGATTTGCACGTCTATTTCGTCGCCAAGCCTGTATTCGGTCCCTGTGCGTTCTCCGTAAAGGATTTGTTTGGTTTCGTCATAAACAAAATAGTCGTCGCCCAGTTTTTCCATGCGTATCATGCCTTCAGCCATGTTTTCCTGCATTTCCGCAAACACGCCGAAGTTGCTCAATCCGCTGATAACGGCTTTAAAGGTTTTTCCGATGGATTTTTCAAGCATCAAACAAGAAAGCCTGCGGAATACCTCACGTTCAGCCGTTTGGGCGGTGCGTTCCTGCTCGTTGCAACTATCCGCAATATTTTCAAGGTATTCCGGATTGAAAATGGAATGGTTTTTGTCGAAAAGTCCGAGTTCCGCTTTGAGGCTCCTATGGACCATAAGGTCCGCATACCTGCGTATGGGCGAGGTGAAGTGGCAGTAACATTTTGAGGCGAGCCCGAAATGAATGTCCGAAAACGGACTGTAACGCGCCTGCATCATTGCCCGCAAAATCATGCGGTGGGCGAGATAATTATTTTTCGCAATGCTTGCAAGGTGGGTATGTTCATCGGTATCGTCCGCAACGTTTTGTTTGGGATTTTCAAGTTCCGCATTATGTCCGTCCGTATTTTTTCCCGCAATTTTTCTTATGGAGCTCAAACTGTTCAGAATTTGGCTGAGCCATGCGCTTTCGCCTATTTTGTCGGGTGTTTCGGCAGGCAGGATTTCCGCCAAGCTTGTTTGTCCGAAAATAACGGAAAGATTTTGCATGCGTTCAGGCGCAGGAGCGGGGTGGACACGGTAGAGGCAAGCAGCCTTTTTCTTGTGCAGAAATTCGGCGACAGCTTCATTGGCGCTGACCATGAACGCTTCAATAAGCTCATGGGCGAAAAAATGAGGGCGCTTTTCAAGGGCG
Source organism: Desulfovibrio sp. (assembly GCA_003512875.1). Lineage (GTDB taxonomy): Bacteria > Desulfobacterota > Desulfovibrionia > Desulfovibrionales > Desulfovibrionaceae > Taurinivorans > Taurinivorans muris. The sequence continues at coordinate 2,192 of DONZ01000175.1, forward strand.
ATCATGGTATCATTTTCGATAACGCATTGTTGTTCCGGAATTTCCAAATTGAGCGAACCTGCTTTATGACGTTTTTTGATAAGGATTTCAGCCAGTTCTTTCGCCTCAAACAGCATGGCGCCGACTTCCTCCGCAATGGCGGGGACTAAAGCGTTATTTCTTCCGGCGTCGTATAATTCCTGCACGGCATTGTATGTAAGGCGAGCCTTGGATTTCATGACGCCTTGTCCGAATTCCGTATTTTTGATTTGCCCGCGGACGCCAAAGCTGATTTTTGCGAACATGACCCTGTGTTCTTCGTTGGGGCGTAAACTGCACAGTCCGTTTGAAAGCGTTTCCGGGAGCATCGGTTCGACAGAATGAGGAAAATAATAAGAATTGCCGCGGTGTTTGGCTTCCTTGTCAAGCTTGGAATAGGGGGTGACGTAGCGCGACACATCGGCAATGGCGACAATAAGATTATAACCTTGGTCCGTTTTTTCAACAAAAACAGCGTCGTCAAAATCGCGGGAATCTTCTCCGTCAATGGTGACAAGACAAATATCCCTTAAATCCGTATCTCCCTCTTCCAAAGGAATACGGAGTGTTCGCCGTTCTTGTTCCGTTTTTAAAAAGCCTTCGGCAAGAGCGATGTTTTCCGCCTCGTTAAGAACGTCGTCAGGAAATTCCGTAGGGATATTGTTGCTGATTTTGGTAATGCTTTCCTGTACGGAAACTTTGTTTTGCCCGCCGAGGAACTTCTGCGGAAAAGCAAGCCAAAGGGGCGTATCAAGGCTGGAGGGCAAGCGGTTTTCAATGCGGACTTCCAACAGGTCGCCGTTTTTGAGGATTTGATTGTTCTCTGCCGTGATTTCCTGCAAAAACTTTTCCGTAAGGGGAATGAGCACGGTAAAATTGAAACGGCTGTCCGTCGGTTTTGCAAGATACGCATGTTCGGCAAGATGTTTGATGTGTTTCAATTGCTGCTTATTCGCGTCTTCTTCAAGGCGGACCGTCAGTGCCGTATGGGTCCTTTCCAAAATTCGGGTGACTTTTCCCTCGCGTCTTTTATTGAAAATTCCGTGCGCGTTCGCTTTCGGGCGGGGCATAAGAATGACTTCAACAATATCGCCGTTCCATGCGTCGCCGAGGTTGTGCTCCGGAATATAAATATCTTCTTTGATTTGTGGAAATTCTTCTTTGCTGACAGTGACGAAAGCCGCTCCGGAACGCTGCACCGCCAACCGCCCCTTTAAATGGCTGAGGCTGGCGCTGACGCTGTATGTCCCGCCTCTTTGACGGGTAATTTTTCCCTTTTCCACAAGTTCGTGCAGCAGGGAAAGGACTTCTTTCTTGGAGCGACGGCTTACTTCCGCGCGCCGTAAAATATCGTCAAGCCTAAGCGGGTGGGGAGTTTTTTCCAGAATGGAATAAATGAGTTCGGAGGAAAATTCGGATTGTTTTTTGTTTTTTGAATGTTCCTTTTCCGGATCTTGTCCAAAGTATGTCTTTCTCTTTTTTGATGTTTTTTTCATAATAAATCTCAATTAATTTCCATTGTTAAAATGTGTTAAAATGTTTTCGGCGAACCACGTTTCAAAAGTATGGGGTGTGAACGCGCAAGCATGGAATTGTACGGCTGTTGCAGTGCAATATATTTCTTTTCGTGCCAATTCCGGATGCCGTTTTAGTTTTACAGCGTCTTTTTCCGTGCAGATGACAGGCATATCAAGGGCTAAAAGTTTTGCGGCATGTTTTTCCATGTCGGCATGGTCGGTTAAAAATATGCTTTTCGCACAGGCCCGTCCTAAGAAATTTTGCACACTTTCCTGAAATTGGTAAGGATTGCCGATGCCGGCGATGAGGGCGTACTGCCTGATCGGTTTTATTTCTTTATGAAAGAGCGGTTCCAAACGTTCGATATTAAGGTTGAATACAAAAAGCGGTTTATGGTAAGGAGCAAGCTTGACAAGGCAATGCTGTTTGATTTGTTCCCATGCGGAGGGCGGGCATTTCAGAAAGAATGCGCTTGCTCTGTGCAGGGCTTGTTCGGGTTCCCGCCATGAGCCGAGAGGGATAAGAGTGTTCCAGTTGGATTTTGCATACTCCGCTTT
>DONZ01000007.1 GCA_003512875.1 Desulfovibrio sp.
TGCTCATGATTCCTGCCATGGCTTGCCGCGGTTACAATAAAGCGTATGCCGCCGCGACAACGGCGACGGCGGGCGGTATCGGTATCATCATTCCGCCAAGTATCCCGATGGTTATCTATGGCGTCACCGGGCAGCAAAGTATCGCCAAAATGTTCATGGCGGGTGTTGTTCCCGGATTTTGTATCGCCCTGTCTTTGAGTGTCGCTCATTATTTCCTTTGCCGTAACCTTAAAACCGAAGGGCTCGCCTGGTCCCGTGCCGCGTTAAGGCAGGCGACAAGAGAAGGCTTTTGGTCCATCATGGCTCCGGTCATCATTCTGGGCGGTATTTACGCCGGTACGTTCACACCGACGGAAGCAGCCGTTGTCGCCATTGTGTATACGGTGATTGTCGGCGTGTTCATTCATAAGGAACTGACGTTCAAAGCGTTCATGAACTCTTTGAAAACAACTTCATGGCTTACGGGCCGTGTGCTTGTTCTGGTGTTCACGGCAACCGCTTTCGGCTATCTGCTTACCTCTTACCGTCTGCCTATCTATATTGCTGAATGGATGCTCAATTTCACGGACAACGTCTATCTGGTCTGGGCTATGGTGGTCGTGTTCCTGTTGTTCCTCGGAATGTTCATGGAAACGCTTGCTATCATCATGCTTGTAACTCCGGTTCTCTTGCCGCTTATGACAGCGTTCGGCGTTGACCCTATCCATTTCGGTATCGTGCTGATTTGCTGCTGCGCAGTCGGCTTTGCTACACCGCCTCTTGGTGAGAACATGTTCGTCGCTTCCGGTATTTCAAACGAAAGTTTGGAAGCCATTTCCGTCAAGGCGCTGCCGCTCGTTGCCATCAACCTTATCGCTATTTTCATCATCGTCATGGTTCCGCAGCTTTCCTTATGGTTGCCAAGTCTGGTGGAATAGTGTATAGAAGAATTACAAGTTGATTCACCTTTCCGTCATCGGGATGGAAAGAGTCAAAATATGGTTTACAAAACCTTAAAATTAGGAGAATTCTATGAAATTGAAAAGCCTTCTTTCTTTGGCCGTTGCTGCAATGCTCGCAATGCCTGTAATGGCTAACGCAGCAACTTACAACATGGCAGTCGGTGATCCTGAAGATTCTGAACAAGGTTACGCTGCTAACGCATTCAAAAAATATGTTGAAGAAAAATCCAATGGCAATATTAAAATTGAAGTTTTCTTTGGCTCTGCTTTAGGTGACGAATCCGAATGTTTCCGTAACGTACAAAAAGGAACCCTTCCTTTTGCAGTCGGCGGTATCGCTAACCTCGTTCCTTTTGAAAAAAGACTTGGTCTTATGACTCTTCCATATCTTTGGAAAGATCTTGACGAAGTTGTTGCCGGCACAACCGGAAAACCAGCAGAACTCTTGAACAGCTACGCTACAAGCGCAGGTTTCAGACTTCTTTGCTTCACTTACACGGACTTCCGTTATATTTCCAACAGCCGCAAACCGATCACCAAAATGGCTGATATGCAAGGCTTGAAATTCCGTGTTCCTCAATCTGCTGTTCTTATCGCTTCTTACAAAGCTTTCGGCGGCAGCCCGACCCCTATTTCCTGGTCTGAAACTTTCACCGCTTTGCAACAAGGCGTTGTTGACGGTCAATGCTATGGCTACATCGGTTTCCAAGCAATGAAATTCAACGAAGCTAACCAAAAATACTTGACAGAAGTTCACTATACCTACCAAATCCAACCTCTCGTAATCAGCGAACGCGTATTCCGCAAAATGAGCGCTGAAGATCAAGCTCTTATGGTTGAAGCAGGCAAGTACGCTCAAGACCAAGTATTGGCATACCAAAAGAATGACGGCGAAAAAGCTAAGCAAGCTCTTATCGAACAAGGTCTTGTCGTTTCTTATCTTGAAGACGAAGATCAATGGCAAAAAGCTGCTTACGAAAAAGTATGGCCTGAAATGGCTGAATTTGTTGGCGGTAAAGACGCTATCAACGAATACTTGAAAGCTATGGGCAAACCTGAATGGAATAACTAATCCATAAGGGTTACCGATATAATTGAAGGGCAGAGCAATCTGCCCTTTTTTTGTCACTTCAATATAAAAAAATCACCGGCAAAGCCGGCGGACGGGAAATCTTCAGGAATGGGATTATCCTCTTCCAATGAAACTAAAGGAAAGGATGTGCTGTATGAACGACAGCCAATGGTTATTCTGTGTGGAATGAAATTGTTCATAAAACATATTCTAGTTGTGTTTAAATTTAAAAGCCAGCCAATATTAGAGGGGCTTGATTGGCATCGCATGAGAGAATTATATAACTATGTGAAATACAGCAAGATAAGAAAATGTAACGCATTGAATGCATTGCAGAAGATTGAACAGTGGTTTCTGCGAGTAATTTATTTAATATGAAACCGAAAGGTTTTGAAATTAATCCATTTGTATGCTATGAAACAAAAATAGTATTTAACCAATATTCTTTAAACAACAAATAGCCTGCGTCAAAAATTGACGTAGGGCTGTCTTGACAATGTGGTGTATTATAATTAATTATAATGAAAATGAATCATAAAAAGGAGGAAATGTTATGAGTTTTAATCCGCAAGAAATGGCAAAAGACATTTTGCTCCGATATTGGGATGGTTCCTTGCCGGTTAATCCTGTCACCATTGCTAAGAAGCTTGATTTGAATGTTATTTACGGTGGAGCCGATTTGGAATTAAGCGGTTCTTTTGATGCAGACAGCCATACGATTTTCATCAATGAGGATGACAGTATTAATAAACAGCGTTTCACTATTGCACATGAAATAGGACACGCAGTTTTAGGGCATGGTTCAAGTCCCAGAACAAAAATTCGTTACAATCAAGCCAATTTTCAACTAAAAGAATATGAAGCCAATCTTTTTGCGGCAGAACTGCTTATGCCAATAGAAGCTATCAATTATATGATTAAACAAACGGAAATTGGTCTGAAAGAAATGGCGGAAGTTTTTTCTGTTTCCAGTCAGGCATTGGAAATACGTCTTAAACGGTTGGGGTATTTATTATGACAAACATAACACCCCCACCAAAACAAAAAGCAGGACAAAACGTTTTAGAAAGCGATTTTGCAAGCCGAATTTCCGCTTCTTACAAAGATGTGCCGCAAGAATGGAAAGAAAAATCTATTGATTTGGAAAGAGAAGAAATTAAATTAAAACTTTTTCATAAAAAATGCCTTTTTTTTATTTCTTTATTTTTTGCATTAATTTTATTCTTGTTTTTTATTGTATTCTTAGCGATGTTCTTATACTCTGGAACAGATGATATAGAGCCTTTTTATAAATTAGTAAAAGATGTTCCTTATCTTATTGCGATTATTCTTGCTTTATGTCTAGCCCCATTAACAGTTATCTGTTCATTAATAAGAAATGTTTTTAAAGAAAAAACAAAAGAAGAAAAAGAAGAATATGATACCGCAAGCAACAATCCGCTTGCAGTATTGTCGCGAACCATAGCAGATATGGCAACAAACAAAAATTAAAGGGAGTGTGTGAACTCCCTTTATTTTTTATAGGAACTGTTATCTATTATGTCGCAAGCCTATCATCTCAATGCCGTTATAGCCTGCTTTGCATAGCATTTTTTCGTGTCGTTATCAAAACTGTCTTTTTCCTGTATTTGGGCATTTTAGGGTTTTTGCTGAGTTAGATTTGCTCTTGTGGGGGGAGTTTTCTTTTTGACAGACTCTATTTTTTCGCCGCACTTTGTAAATGAAATGTGCTTGGCGGACACATTCAAAACTTCTTACGGTGTCGGTACTGTGTCTTTTAAAGGCGGAAAAAACCGCCAGTCAAGGGAAAATCCGCTGAGCTGATGTTCTATTTGCGTTTGAGAAAGGATTGGAAACTGGTGCCTTGTTTGCCGGTTAAAACCGTTTGTCCGCGGCAAACGGGTATTGTATAGCCGTTCATTTTTCGTATCTTGTGATGATAATTAACTCTTTTGTTCAATGGGCTGATACGGCAGGCATTATCATTTTGTAAAAATCAGCTGGGTGTTGTTTTGGAAATGTAAAATTATGTAAAAACTGTGTAAAAATTATGTAAAATTTTTTATTTCGTATGGCGCAATTAAAGAATTTTGATATGGTCATTCTAAGACTAAAGAAATTTCCGGTATTGTTTTCAGGAAGGGATTTCATAGTCACGTGTGAGAAGTTCGTTTATTGGAGGTTTTATGTTTAAACGCGCCCTAAAAGCATTTTTTGACCATTTTGAAAGCTATTTGTGCCAATTTTTGCTTGTTTTCTTTGTCGTTTTTATGCAAATTGTTCTCAGACAGCTCAACATGTCTTTGATTTGGACGGAGGAAATTGCCCGCTACGCCTTTA
>DONZ01000130.1 GCA_003512875.1 Desulfovibrio sp.
AAAGATATGGATAACGACTGGCTTTTCGAGCGCTGCCGCGAAGTGCAGGAAACGCCGGACAACCGCCTGGACCTATGGGCGAGGGAACATTACAAATCAACCATTATCACCATCGGTCTGACAATACAGAATATTTTGCGGAATCCGGATATCACCGTGGGCATTTTCAGCCATACGCGTCCTATCGCCAAAGCGTTTTTACGGCAGATTAAACGCGAATGGGAAACAAATATCCTTCTGCAAACCTATTTTCCGTTTATCGCGCCGCCGGAAAAAAGCGAAGCGAGAACACGCACATGGAGCGAAGACAGCGGGCTTATTGTCAGACGCGGCGGCAACCCGAAAGAAGCCACCATTGAAGCATGGGGGCTTGTGGACGGCCAGCCCACCGGAAAACATTTCTCCCTGCTTATTTATGACGACGTGGTGACATTGGAATCCGTCACCACCGCGGAACAAATAAGAAAAACAACGGACGCATGGCGGCTTTCCCTGAATTTGGGGGCGAGAGGGGGAAATTTGCGCATGATCGGCACGCGCTATCACGCTTCCGACACCTATCATCTGATCATGGAGCAAGGCAGCGTGATTCCGCGCATACACCCCGCGACGGCGGACGGGCAGGCGCAAAGCAAACCTGTTTTCCTCAGCGAAGAGGTTTTAAGAAAGAAACGCCGTGATATGGGCGCTTATGTTTTCGCCTGTCAGATGCTGCAAAATCCTTTGGCGGACAACGCCATGGGCTTTCAAAAATCATGGTTTCAAACCCTGCCGGGCGGTACGGAAATGAAGCCGGGTTTTTCCGCCGATATGAACCGTTACATCCTGGTTGACCCGGCGTCAAGCAAGAAAGAAGGGTCGGATTTTACGTCGATGTGGGTGATCGGGCTCAATCATGACGGCTTTTATTATGTGCTTGACGGCATACACGACAGGCTGGCGCTGCACGAACGCGCGCAGGCTCTTTTTACCCTGCACCGCAAACACAGACCCCTGGCTGTCGGGTATGAACAATACGGAATACAGGCGGACATCGAACATATCAAATACTGCATGGAACAGGAAAATTACCGTTTTTCCATCATTGCTCTTGGCGGGGCGATGGCCAAGACCGACAGGATACGCCGTCTTGTTCCTATTTTTGAACAAGGCAGGATATGGTTTCCGCATCGTTTGATTTGCATGAAGTCGGACAGGACGGTATCGGATTTGGTGCAGGATTTTTATAAGAACGAGTATTTGAATTTTCCGGTGGCGGAACACGATGACATGCTCGACTGCCTTTCAAGGATAGTGGACGGCAAACTCGGCGCTGTTTTTCCCGCAGGCGTTGAAAAGCGGTCAGTGAACGGGGAAGCGTTTTTCGCAGGATAAAAAGTATGGAAAAAACATGCTACCGGACACTTCGGGCAAAAAACGTCCCGCAAGAAACAAAAACGGAATTTTGGGAGCAATTTCAAAAAGACAGGCTTAATCCCATTCTGTTTTTCGACGGCGAAATACCCGATTTTGCAAATTTCAGCGCATGGCTTTCGGCAAAGGACAAAGACGCGCGCTTTGTAACGGGCGGTACCGGGGAAGTCAAAGCCCTTTATTGGCTGAACAACCCCATAGGCAAAAACGCGATGATACATTTTTGTTTTTTGCGTAAGGCGTTTGGCGAGCAAGAGGCGATAGGGATCCATGTGGTTGAGAGCCTGCTTCACTGCAAAAACGGCTCCGGGGAATATGTGCTTTCGGCTCTTGTCGGCATCACTCCCAAACCGTACCGCCATGCGCTGGCGTTCATCCGAAAATTGGGCTTCCATATTGTAGCGGAACTGCCGCAGGCGTGTTATTTCGCCCGGCAAAACACCTATAAAAATGCTCTTGTCAGCATATTGACCAAAGAAGAAATACCAACAAAGGAGGTTCAAATGGGCGGAGGAGGAAAACATTATTCCGCACCTGTTGCGCAGGAAGTGGAAATTCCCGCGCCGGCGCCTGTGGAGGCGGATCAAAGCGTAAAGGAAGCGGCTGATGAGGAAAGACGCAGGCGCGCCGGTGCGTTCGGGCATTCAAAAACCGTTCTTACGAGCGGTTCGGGTTTGACAAGTCCCGCAAACAGTCAAAAAAAGACCTTGCTCGGCGCGTGAGAGGGAAACTGCTGCCATGGAAAAAGAAAGAGATTGCGTCCGGCACGTATTGAGGCGTTTTCATGAACTGGAAAAGGAAAGGCGGACATGGGAAGGGCAATGGAAGGAAATCAGCGATGTGATGCTTCCAAACAAAGGGAAATGGTCGGAAGAAAATCATAACAAAGGCTATAAGAAGCATGGGAATATCGTGGATTCGACAGCCCTTTACGCATTGCGGATATTGGCTGCCGGCATGCACGGCGGGCTCAGTTCCCCCGCCCGCCCTTGGTTTCGGTTTTCTTTGAAGGACAAGGAACTGGAAAATGCCGAGGGTATAGGCAAATGGCTGCAGGATACGCAGGAACGCGTGCATGCGGTGCTTTCGGGTTCAAATTTCTATCCGACGGTGCATGCCCATTATGCGGAATTGGCGGCGTTCGGCACCGCCTGCTTTTTGATTGAGGAAGACCGGGACGAAGTGATACGCTGCAGAAATTTAACCGTCGGCGAATACTATCTGGACTGCGACGCAAAAGGGCGGGTGGACACGCTTTACCGCACAATAAGCATGACGGCGCGGCAAATTGTCCAGCGTTTTGAAACGTATCCGGAACGGATAAGGGAATCGGCGGAAAAAGACAGCGTGCAGGCCTTTGCCGTGCTTCATGCCATCGAACCTCGGAAAAATTGCGACCCCGATAAAATCGACGCCCGCAGCCGGCGTTATGCGTCCTATTACGTTCTGCTCGGACAAGGGAATTTTCTTTTGGAGGAAGACGGATATGAGGAATTTCCCGCTTGCTGCCCCCGCTGGGATGTGACCGGGCAGGATGTGTACGGCAGGGGGCCGGGCATGGACGCTTTGCCGGATGTGAACATGCTGCAGCGTATGCGTCAGGACGGTTTGGAAGCGTTGGAACTGGAAATAAAACCGCCGATGAATGTTTCCAATTCGCTGCGGAATCAAGGCGGGCAGTTTTCGCTCCGTCCCGGATTTGCGAATTTCGTGGATATGAACGCGCAGGCTCCCGCCATTACGCCGACCTATCAGGTACAGGCGAACCTGCAGGCTTTGGATGCGTATTTGCAGCAGATACGGCGGCAAATCGGGGAGCATTTTTATAAGGATCTGTTCCTTTTGCTCACCCAATCGGACAAACGCATGACAGCCGCGGAAGTTTACGAACGAAACGCCGAAAAACTGCTCATGCTGGGACCGACTCTTGAAAGATTGAGAAGCGAACTTTTTCAGCCCCTTATCCAACGGGTCTTGGGCATTATGAAACGGTACGGCAAAATATTGCCTGTTCCGCCCCTTTTGCGGGGAAGGGAATGGGAAATCGAAATGCAGTCGAGCCTTGCTTTAGCCCAAAAAAGCGCAGACATCGCGGCTATCGAAAACATAATGCTTTTTGCCGGCAATTTGGCGAAAGTGAATCCCGATGTGCTGGACAATCTGGATTTGGATGAAATGCTCCTGCATAATGCGAAGCTGCTCGGGGTGCCGCTTTCCCTGCTTCGCGGCAGGGACAGCGTTTTTGCCATTCGCGAACAGCGCAGGCGGGAACAAGCCATGCAGCAGGAAGAGCAAAAAACTTGGCAGCTGCTTGAAAAAGGCGCTTCAACCGCAAAAATGCTGAGCGAGGTCGATTTGGAGGGAAAGAATTTCGCTTCGGCATTGTTGGGGACCATGCGGGAAAACGCCCCTGACAATCCGCAGCCGGAGCAAACGGAAAGGGATACGCCATGAAACAGGAAGGTTTTTGGCAGGAAAAACAAACGGTTTCGCACGAAGAAGTGTTGACCCGCGAAGAAATGTTGTCTTATGAAAAAATGTTGTCGTATGACGAGGAAATTCAAAATGATTTGTCTTCTCTTGTGCAAAACGCGCAAGGCAGACGCTTTTTGAAATATTTGTTTGCCGAAACAGGCATTTTTGAAGCAATTCCTATTCAAAATGAAAAATCCTATGCCTACTTCGAGGGGAAACGGAGTATCGGTCTGACACTGTATCATCGCCTATATGCGTTGGACCCTGAGCATATTTTGCACATACAAAAACAAAACTAAGGAGGAAATTATGGCAGAAAACGCAGCGGAAATCGTTATCAGACCGCAGGGGCAGGCGGAACAGCAAGCCGAACAGACTGCCGAACAGGCGAAAAAAACGGCGGAAACCTTGCTTACCGAAGTTTTGCTCGCAAGCCCTGAAGATTATGTTTTTAAATTCAATCCGGAAACGCAGGTGGACGAAGCCTTGGTTGCGGATTTCCGGCGCTTCGCCTTCGAACAGAAAATGAGCCTTGAAAACGCACAGCTCATGGCGAAATTTTATGAAAACCATGTGCGGGAACTTGCTGAAAAACAAAGTCGGGAGCAAGCGCGGCTTTTGCAGTCCATGCAAAAAGCCTGCGAGGAAGATACGGAATACGGGGGCATGAGTTTCAGCGACAATATGCGTTACGCCAAAGCTGCCGTTTTGCGCTTTGACGACGGTTCGCTCGCTGAAATCCTCAATGAAACGGGCTTCGGCTCCCATCCGGAAGTGGTGCGTTTCATGTACCGCGTGGGCAGGGCTCTTGCGGAAAAAGATATGCCTAAAGCCAAAGACGTGCAAAAAGAACGCTCCGCCGCGGAATTGTTTTATCCCAGCATGAGGAAATAAGCACGCAAAAACAGGCATGAAAAACAACCGTGCGGACGGTTCAAAAACAGACCCGCTGAACATGGGAAAATCCGGTGAAAAGAAAACGGCACGGCTGATTTTCAAACCGGTATCATCTTCATTCATTTTCAAAACACGATGATTTTACATGCAACATTTCCTTTTCGGGCGGATAGTCCCGTTAGGGAGGGGCTTTTCCCGTGCCCGAAAAAGGAAATGAAAACCCCACCAACCTCTGCAAAGGAGAAAAAAATGAGCGCGAATGCAGTAACGCTGCTTGATGCGGCAAAGCGTTTCGACAACACGGGCAAGATTGCCAAACTGGTTGAAATCATGGCCCAAACCAATGAAATTTTGGAAGACGCCCTTTGGCTTGAGGGCAATTTGCCCACAGGACACAGAACCACCGTCCGCACCGGTCTGCCTGCCGCCGCATGGCGTATTTTGAACTACGGCGTCCAGCCAAGCAAAAGCACCACAAAAAGCATTGATGATACGTGCGGAATGCTGGAAGCGTATGCGGAAGTGGATAAATCCCTTGCGGATTTAAACGGTGCGAGCGCCGATTGGCGGATGAGCGAAGAAGCCGGTTTTGTGGAAGCGATGAACCAAGAAATGGCGAAAACCCTCTTTTATGGCG
>DONZ01000012.1 GCA_003512875.1 Desulfovibrio sp.
TACCAATTCCACCACCTGGGCACGAAAAATCTTTTATGCTATTTATGCTTGAATTGCAAGCATTTTTTTTTGTTTTTCACATTTTTTTTATTTTGACTTGATTGCCGTATAAAGGGTAGCAATTCCAAAGGTTAATTTTTTGTATTGCACAAATTCAAAACCTGCCTGTTTGAGATCCTCGCAAAACGCTTCTTGGTCGGGAAAAGCTTTGACGCTTTGCGCTAAATACTGATACGCCTCCGCACGCTGCCCAAAAAACTTCGCAATTTGCGGCATGATTTTTTCAAGATAAAAATAATAGCATTTTTGCAAAAGAGGATTTTTTACCGGTGACAATTCCAAAACATGCAGCTGCCCGCCAACGGTTAAAACTTTTTTCATTTCAGTTAATGCTTTAACTTTATCCTCAATATTCCTAATGCCAAAAGCAATGCTCACCACATCGAAACTATTTTCAGCATAAGGAATGGAAAGAGCGTCGATAATTTTTACCTCGATCCTATCCGTATCTTTTGCTTTAAGTTTTTCTTTCCCCATTTCAAGCATTTCAGGACAAATATCCCCTGCGACAATATGGGCTTGCTTATGCTTTTTCAAAGCATAAAGGCTCACATCAAGCGTTCCCGCCGCCATATCCAAAATTTTGCGGGTCGGACCCAAAACAAAACCGTCCACAAGAACTTTACGCCACCAAAAATCAAGACCTAAGCTGCAAATATGGTTTAATAAATCATAATGCTTGGTAATGGTTTTAAACATGGCGCAAACCTTTTCAGTTTGTTCGCTCGCTACAAATTCAGGTTCGAGAACCGCATTGGCATTCTTTTCTTCGTTATTCATATCGTGTTTATTTTCCATACTTTTTTCCTCTTGTTCCTTAAAATGAGTATGTTCGTTATTCACTGTTTCGTGAAAAGTATCGACCGCGCCCTTTGCGTCAATCCGTTCAGCAACATTTTCAGCGTGCGCCTTTTTCGCTCGGCTTTGCTTCGGGCCTGCCTTTTTTGTTCCTCTTGCCGTATTTGAAGAACTTGTCTTAACCGCCATATTTTCCTACTTTATAAAAATTATTTTTTACTTTCAAGAGCTTGTTGCCCTGCCATAACAGTTTCTAAAACAACTTTATAAACATTAGGAAATATTTCCGCAAAATTCGTAGGGGAAATACGCTGCGTTTCAATAAATTTCACCGCAATTTCCTTGCTGACTTGCAAAACTTCCTTTTCCAGTCTTTCCATGCCGACCTCGCAGTATTAAAAAACCCGTCTTGGGGAATGGCACCAACCACCATGGCAGGAACCGACGGGTAAAAAGAAAAGGGTACTCCCCTCTCCCTTTTTGTTGATTTACATATCAAAACCTTGCATAAGCAATTCTTCCGCGGAATCGCTTTCCGTCACATTATCGGGCTGCACGGCATTAATCCCTGTTTCCGGTGTTGTTCCCACAACAAAAGGCAAGGATATGCCGTCAACGGTTCTAAAATAAATATTTTCCGGCTGCTCAAAATCCGTTGGGGGATAATATTGAAAAACTTCCTCAGCAAAATACTTATAAATCGGAAGTGCAGCACCGGTTCCGGTTTCGCCGCGTCCCATAGGCTCAATTTGGTCAAAGCCCACATATGCGGCAGTGACAAGTTCCGGAGTCAATCCCACAAACCAAGCGTCAACCTCATTATTGGTCGTTCCTGTTTTTCCTGCGAGAGGACGGTCTATTTCTTTTAAAGCCGTCGCAGTACCATATTGGATAACCCCTTCCAAAAGCTGCGACATGATATAAGCATTTTGAGGAGTTATCACTTCTTCAAGTTCCGGTTCCGTTTCATAAAGGGTATTGCCAAAAGGTCCGACAATTTTTTGAATAAAACGGGGATTGGGGCGTTTACCCAAATTAGCGAAAGCGCTGTAGGAACAAACAACGTCAATGGGCAGCACCTCGATAGCCCCGAGGCTTACCGCAAGCGTAGGCAAAGGATATTCCCTCGCAAGCTTCATTTGCCTTGCTCTTTCAAGAACCGTATCCATGCCGATTTCCTGGGCGATTCTGATTGTTGACAAATTTCTTGAACGCGCCAACGCCCTGTTGAAACGAAGCGGACCGTCGAATTTACCGCCGAAATTTTGCGGACGCCAGACATTGTTCGCAAACGTATCGATAATCATGATCGGCGCGTCCAAAGTCATGGAGCCTGCTGTAAACCCAGCATCCAAAGCGGCGGAATAAACAAAAGGCTTAAAAGCGGACCCGGGCTGACGCTTGGCTTGCGTTGCACGGTTGAACTGGTCACCGTCGTAACTGAATTCATAGCCTCCGACCATTGCGACCACATCGCCCGTTCTAGGTTCAAGGGCTATCATGGCTCCCTGCACGCGCGGATATTGCTGCAAAGCAACGGGCAAAACTTTTTCAGCAACAAGTTCCGCTTCTTCCAAAGCCAAATTTTGGGGATTATTCTTTTTCAATTTATCCAATTCTTTTTGAACAGGCAAATTTAAAGAAACCCAAACAACATCGCCTTTATTCAAAACCTCGCGGGCGTCTTTTACGGCATTTGCCGTAAACCGCCCGTTATAGGCTTTATGAGGCTTTCTTGCCCACCCCATGGTATTGACGGATAAAAACCCTTCATATTCTCCGAGACGAACAACCGCACCTGCTTTTTCCGTTTCCAAAACAACGGCTTTCTGCCATTCGCCTTGTTTGAATTTATCAATATCAAAAGGATTCTCCTCAAAAAATGCCGATACGTCATTAATGGAAACCTGCGCTATCGCCCCTTCATAGCCCTGTCGTTTGGCAGCCTCTTCAAGCCCGCGGCGAAAAGCCTTGTCCGCAAGAATTTGCTGCACAGGTTCCATGGAAGTATGAACAGTCAGCCCTTGTTCATAGACAATATCTTCTCCGTAAACCCCGATGTCAAAACCAAGTTCGGCGGAAAATTCTTCCGTAAACAGATCAATGAGCTGACGGCGGACCTCTTCCAAATACCAGCCGCCCTCACGCCCCATGAATGACGGCATGGAGGAAAATTCCAGTTTTTCGTAAAACGCCTGTTCAAATTCCTCGTCGGTTATCCAGCCAAGGTCGCGCATGCGCCGTAAAACATGTTCCTGTCTTTTTTTGGCGGCTTCCGGATGCCTGTAAGGGTTATGGGTGGAAGGCGATTGGGGCAGTCCCGCAATCATGGCACATTCTGCAATGCTGAGTTCGCTGGCGTGCTTACCGAAATAGGTACGG
>DONZ01000066.1 GCA_003512875.1 Desulfovibrio sp.
ACCACCGCCCCCAGATAGCCGGAAGCGCCGTGCAGGAGCAGCTGGTTTGCGGCTTCATTGTAATTTTCCTGCCTGAGAGCGAAGAAAAATTCATGCATCCGCTTCATTATCTCCAAACCTAAGAGGTGACTGGCAAAAAGCACGCTGTCCAGACGCAGAAGCGCCTGCTCCTCTTCAGTGAGAAACACATAGGAATACGTTTTTGCCGTTTTCGGCTTTTTCCTGCCGCCGAAACGGACGGAAACACCGCCTCTTTCCGCTTTTGCCCGCGGAAAAAAAGGAACGTTGGCAAACTTAGCCGAACTTGAATACGCAGACCTTAAAAATGCAGGATGCGGAATTTGTTCGCTGCTGTTTTGCATTTCTTTTTTTGCCGGTTTCGCCTGTCCGCATGTTGTTCCGTGATTTTTTTCTTTGCTCTTTTCGGTTTTCTGACTTCGGTTCCGGATAATGACATGCGTTTCATACTGCGCCAAACCGCTTTCAGGCAGCAGAACCGCATGTGCGCATTTGTTCTGCATATGCCGGTAACCGGAAAACAATTTCGCAAGTTCCTGCGAATTGAACAGCAGGCGCTGTTCCAGCAAGGTTTTCGCAAGTTCTTCCGTTATGGCGAGAGGTTCCGCCAATATGCCCCGCACGCTTTCGTTTATGCCTCCGTATCCGTTCGGAAGATTGTTCTTTACGGCTTTGGCTATTTTTGTGTTTCCGTGCACGATGGACAAGCCTTCTTCCCATAACGGAAAACCGTAACCGATACAGGGCATGCCAAGGCGGTTTAAAACAGGACCTGCCGAAAAACCTTCATAATGCATTATTTCTTGTATGAGGAGCGAACTCGGTATTGTCATTTCTCTTCCTTTGCAATTTGTTTTTTTATCTTCTAGCATGCCCTTTTCGGGTTTTTTATGCATTTGACAGACAGAGTATGGGGATATGACAGGCAGACACTATCTTGACAGGGTTTTTTCCGTGCCCTTCGCTTATTTTTTTTATCAATGATTATACACTGTTATATTTTTCATACAAATTTTCATGCGGTTTTCTTCCGAAAATTTTTTTCATTTTTTTAAGGATAGCCATTTTTCCCTGCGGTTATCCGCAATTATCGCAGCGTGTATCGCCCCCGTACCGGGCATTGGATTTGACTAAATTTCGCTTTTTTATTAAATAGACTTTTTCATAATAATCCGTTATGGTTATCAATATCCTATTTTTTATGAGGCAAACATGAGCACTTTGGACGAAAAAGAAAAAGCCGGCACTGACTTTATCCGCACAAGAATCAATCAGGACAATGAAAACGGACGTTTCAACGCCCGTGTCCATACTCGTTTTCCGCCGGAACCGAACGGATATCTGCATATCGGACATGCGAAATCCATTTGTCTGAATTTTGGAATTGCCAAAGATTATAATGGATTATGCAATTTGCGCTTTGACGACACCAATCCGGTCAAAGAAGATACCGAATACGTCGATTCAATACAGGAAGATGTGAAATGGCTCGGCTTCAGCTGGGCGGGCGACATCCATTACGCTTCCGATTATTTTGACAGGCTGTATGAACTTGCCGAAGAGCTGATCAAACGGGGCAAGGCCTATGTTTGTGAACTGAACGCCGACCAAATCCGCGAATACCGCGGCACGCTTACCGAGCCCGGCAAAGAAAGCCCTTACCGCAACCGCTCCGTTGAGGAAAACCTCGACCTTTTCAGACGTATGAAGGCAGGGGAATTTGCCGACGGACAAATGGTTTTGCGGGCTAAAATAGATATGGCTTCCCCGAACATCATCATGCGCGACCCCGCCCTTTACCGCATACGTCATGCTCACCACCACAAAACCGGCGATAAATGGCATATTTATCCCATGTATGATTTCACCCACTGCATTTCAGACAGCATTGAAAACATCACTCATTCCATTTGTACCCTGGAATTTGAAAACAACCGCGAATTGTACGATTGGGTCTTGGACGCTTTGGATCTTTACCATCCTCAGCAGATAGAGTTCGCACGGTTAAACCTTACCCATGTCATGCTTTCCAAGCGCAAACTCATTCACTTGGTGCAAAACAATTTCGTGAGCGGCTGGGACGACCCCCGCATGCCTACTATTTCCGGACTGCGCCGCCGCGGGTACACGCCGGAATCCATTCGCAATTTCTGTGCGAAAATCGGTGTCGCACGGGCTGCCGACAGCATGGTCGACTATAATTTACTTGAATTTTGCGTGCGTGAGCATTTGAACGCCGTTACCCCGCGCCTTATGGCAGTGCTCGACCCTATAAAAGTGATTATTGAAAATTACGACGAGCATAAGGAAGAAATTTTTGACTGCCCGCTGCACCCGGAAGACGAGCGGTACGGAACAAGGCAGGTGCCTTTCAGCCGTGAACTGTACATTGAACGTGACGATTTCATGGAAAATCCGCCTAAGAAATATTTTCGTCTTTCACCGGGCAGCGAGGTCCGTTTGCGTTATGCCTATTACATCACGTGCAAAGAGGTTGTGAAAGACGGACACGGCAACATCAAAGAACTTATCTGCATCCATGACCCTGAAAGCAAGGGCGGAAAATCACCCGACGGCAGAAAAGTCAGAGGAACCATTCATTGGGTGAGCGCAAGACATGCCAAACCCATTGAAGCGCGCTTGTACGACCACCTTTTTGCCATGGACAATCCCGCAGGCGAAGACACGGAAGATTTTACAAGCCTTATCAACAAAGACAGCCTCAAAGTCGTTGACGCGTTTGCGGAACCTTATCCTGCGGCGCTTCCGGTCGGTGAAAAAGAGGAATAACAAATGCACGGATAAACGAAGATAACGCAACCATCGTATTTGCCGAATTTTTTTTATTGATGTTGCCATCGTTTTTATACACAGTCTTGGATTTGCTTTGCGCGGCATTTGTCTGTTCTCTGGTCACCGTTTTTATTCCGGTTTTAAATTTACTTTTAATGCTTATCTTGAGCATATGTTAGGGAGTAATCGCTTATTCAATCGGAACCTTATTTTCAACATCCGCTTCGGTTATTTTAGCGATTATCGCATTTTTAGCAGGCTGCGGCGTTCATTTTTCCGCCTTGACCTCCATGAGCGACATTGACTAACACTCTGATTTTTTTTTATTTTATTTCATACCCATAGCATATTGACAGGGTATTTTTTATTTCTATTTTTTCAAATGTTTCACGTGAAACAATTTCCATTGTGATTTTTATAAAAAAATGTTTCACGTGAAACATCGCTTGCAAAAAATATGAATTTCGCCTATTTTGCTTTTTGCAAGGAGTGAAAAATGGCAAGAATAATCGCGATAGCAAACCAAAAAGGCGGTGTCGGCAAAACGACAACCTCCGTGAATCTTTCCGCTTCTTTGGCTCTTATGGAAAAAAAAGTGCTGCTCGTCGACTGCGACCCGCAGGCTAATTCAACCAGCGCACTCGGAATGGACGGAAAAAATGCCGGATATGACCTCTATACGTCCTTGGTCGATAATGAAAATCTGTCATCGTCAATTCTGAAAACCGACATCGATTATTTGGACCTGCTTCCGGCGACAACGGATTTGGCAGCTTTGGAACTTGAATTGGTGGATAAGGAAAAAAGGGAATATTTCTTTAAAGAATTGCTCAGTCCTTTGGCAGGCGAATACGATTATATCATTTTGGACTGCCCTCCGTCCCTCGGTCTTATCACCCTCAATTCCCTTTGTTTCGCGGAAGAACTTGTCATTCCGCTGCAATGCGAATTTTTCGCCCTCGAAGGCATAGTCAAGCTTTTACAAACATATGAAACGGTAAAGAAAAAACTCAATCCCGATATTAATGTGCTCGGCGTTATTTTAACCATGTATGATTCAAGAAACAAATTGGCGAAACAGGTTAAAGCCGAAACGGAACGCTGTTTTCCGAAACTTGTGTTCAAAACCATCATTCCGCGCAATGTCCGCCTTTCCGAAGCGCCAAGCTTTGGAAAAACCATTTTGCATTACGACATAAAATCAAAGGGCGCGGAAGCTTATCTGGCTCTGGCAAAAGAAGTTGAAGCAAGAAAAATCGTAAAATAATTTAAAAACCGGCATACGCATAATTGAGAACGATATGAAAAAAAATACAGGATTGGGGCGGGGCTTGGACCATTTGTTCAGCAGAGATGAAACCCAAATTTCAGCCGAAGAAAAAAAGAATGAAGTCCTGCTTGTGAAAATAGACCGGATTAAGGCGAATGTTCATCAACCGCGAAAGCAATTCAACGATGAAAGTCTGAAAGAACTTTCCGTATCAATTAAAAATCAAGGCGTCGTGCAGCCGCTTATCGTGCGCAAACTCGAAAAAGACGGCGATTATGAAATCGTCGCGGGCGAAAGACGGTACAGAGCGGCAAAACTTGTCGGAATGGAAGAACTGCCTGTCATTGTGCGCAATTACAACAATATCGAGGCGATGACCATAGCCCTTGTCGAAAATTTGCAGCGTGAAGATTTAAACAGCATTGACGAAGCAAAAGCTTTGAACGAACTTAAAAACGCGCATAACCTCTCCCAAGAGGAACTTGCGGAAAAAATCGGCAAAAGCCGTTCCAATGTAGCCAATACATTACGTCTTTTGGCGCTTCCAGAATATATCAAAACCATGATAGCCGAAGACGCAATCAAGGCGGGACACGGCAGAGCTTTGCTTTCCGTAACCAATCAAAAAGACCAGGAAATCTTGGCAAAAAGAATTGTTGAAAATCAACTTTCCGTCAGAGAAACGGAAACCATTCTGGAATACTGGAAAAAATTCGGAACCCTGCCCAAGGAATTATCGGAACGTGAAGCGGATAAAACCGGAAAAACAACGGCTCAAGAGCAATTCCTGCCGGAAAAATTACAGCATATCGACAATAAATTGAAAGATATTTTCCATAAGAAAGCCTCTATCAAGGGAACGGAAGACAAAGGCAGCATAAAAATACAATATAGGAACAAAGACGAACTGTTATATATCCTGAGCGTATTTTCCATTGACAGCAAGGAAATAAAATAATGCAAAACGATATTTTCAAGCTTGAACAAGCAAAAGTATTGGTTATCGGCGATATAATGCTTGACGCGTATTACGAGGGTGACGCAAACAGAATTTCACCCGAAGCCCCGGTCCCGGTTGTGAAAATTGAAAAAAAGCGCAATTTGCTCGGCGGTGCGGGAAACGTTGCCAGAAACATAAGCTCGCTTGGAGCGGATTGCACGATTTTGTCTGTCGTGGGAAATGATTATCATGCGCAAACCATAAAAAATTTATTGAAAAACGAGCATGTCAATTTTGAACTCATTCAGGACAGCCAAAGACCGACAACCGTAAAATCCCGTATTTTCGCAAGAAACCAACAAATCATACGCTACGACGAGGAAATGATAAAACCGGTATCGAAAACCATTCGGGCGGCATTGAAACATAATCTTGAAAAATATTTGGAACAACATAATACGGTTATTTTGTCCGATTACGGAAAAGGGCTTTTATATCAAAATCTGATAGAAGATATTTACGAAACTGCGAAAAAAATGAAATGTGCGGCTCCGAAAATATTCATTGACCCGAAACCGCAAAACAAAAGCTTTTATAAAAATGCTTTCTTATTGACTCCGAACGCCAAAGAAACGCAGGAACTCGCGGGCGTTTGCATGAAAACGAGCAAAGAAATCAAAAAAACAGCCAAAATACTGCTCAAAGAGCTGAAAGCCGAAAACCTGCTCATCACTTTGGGGGCGGAAGGCATGGTGTATTTTTCAAAAAAAGAAAAACAAGGATACCATATTAAAAGTTCCGCAAAACAAGTTTTTGACGTCACAGGAGCGGGCGATACGGTCATTGCCGCAATGGCGGTCTGCGAGGCTGTCGGGCTTGAAAAGGAAAAAGCCTGCAATATCGCAACATTGGCGGCGGGTCTTGTGGTTGAAAAGGTCGGTTCCGCAACAGTCACTCAGGAGGAACTCATTCAAAGAGCCTTGACCACGAAAATCCAAACCGAAATTTGGTAAGAATGGTATTTATCCGACATATCGGCAATGAAAAAAACATACGGCAAACAAAACGGATAAGACAAATTAGAATTTCAAAACAATCGGTGCGCAAGCCGTCCTGCTTCCCATTCAAAAAAGACGGCGGTTAATTAGAGAGCACCCTATAACGAAACCGTTTTTAAATGCGCCGATATTGAAGCTGGTATTGAAACGGCAGGACAATTCACATCATACGCATTGCACCCGCCGAAAAATATCCGCCGCTGACATATTCAGTATCTTCCTTTCCCGTATCCTGCCGTATTCTGTATAAGCATAGTTGACTTCCATACAAAATACGATTCAAAGACCAAATCAAACCCGAAACATTTCCGAAAAAAGCAAAAAAATACTTTTTTATTTTTAATGTATAAACAAGTGGTTAATACATTATTTTTAAAAAAAGCAAATACACGCCAAAATATAAAGCCTCAAAACAGCCTATTTCAGCTTTTTAAAATTTTCATGTAGGGGGATAAAGCTTATAAAAAAAACTTGTCAATACGGCATATTTTTGCTATAAAAGCTTTATACGGAAAAAAGGTGAAATTCGCAAAGCGGATTTTCCGCAAAAACCTCAATCATGAAAATAAGTATGGCGGAGAAGAATAATTGCAAAAAGAACAATTTTTTTCAGAAGTTCTTTTAAACCAAAAAAATTCTGAAATCATGCGGTTATTGACCGATATTTGCGATTATCTGGAAAATAAGAAAAATTTTTCGTTCAATCCGGTATTGATAAACGGAAAAACGGAAACAGGCAAAAGCCATATCATGACGTTTTTGCAAAAAACATATCCCCGCAATATCACTGCCATACAAAGCGGCGATTTGCTGTTCCAAACAAAAGAAGAACTGAAAACACGGCTCAATCGGCTGATACGGCATGCGGAACAGGGCGGCATGCCGCAGCAGCTGCTGATAATAGATGATATTCAACGGCTGCGGGAGGACGCTTTCGTTCAGGAACAGCTTTTGTACTGCATGGAAAAACTGCTTAAAAAACAGCTCATCCTTTTTTTGCGCAATACGGATACCGATTTGCCCATGCCCAAAATTTTTGAAACGGCGGTCAGCCAGGGTCTGACATTCACCCTGCAGGAACCGGATTTGGACATCAAAGTACAGTATACACAAAAACAGGCGGACGAACAGGAACTGAAACTCGGCAAAGAGCAATGTCTGTACATAGCGCGCAGAAGTTCCGGATTTCGCAATATCCAGAATATGTTAAACCATATCAGGCTTTATAAGGAACAAATGGGCGCAATGCCCTCCCTGCAGGACATAAAACTTATCGTAAGCGAAAAAGGACGGGTGTTTACGCTAAATCCGGAGAGTATCATCGCAACGGTTGCGGAGCATTACGGTTTCACCATAAAGGAAATCAAAGGCAGGAAACGCTATCCGAGAATAGCGGAAGCGAGGCATTTGTCCATATACCTGTGCCGCACCCTCTTAGGGGAAACATATATGGAAATCGGAAAAATTTTTGGAGGAAAAGACCACTCGACAATAGTGTATTCCATTAAAAAAATTGAAGAAATGAGAGTTACGAACAAAGTTATGAACAATTTGGTAACAGAAGTGACAATGAAGTGTCAAAAAAGCATGAAACATGCGAAACAAACATGAAATTGTTCCTTATGTTCCTGGCTGTTCCTTAAAATGTTCGTAATTTATATAATGAAAACAAGAAGATAATCGAGTTATAAACAAAATGACAAACACTTAATTAAAATTGTTAAAAAATATTATAAAGGATATATTGATTATGTTGGTAACAATTACGAAAGAAGAAGTGATCAACGGGCTTATCAAAGCCGCTTCCATCATTCCCGTGAAAGCCGGGGCGCAATATCTCCGTTCCGTTTGGATTCAGGCGAAGCAGGACAATACCATTACCATTATGGCAACGGACGTGAATATTGAATTTACAGGCACATACGCCGCAAAAGTGGAAGAAAGCGGGCAAATAGGCATAAACGGCAAGGCTCTTGTGGAACTTATCCGCCGTTTGCCCGGCGGGGAGATTGTTTTGCGGCTCGATACCGAAACCAATAATCTTATCGTGGAACAAGGGCGCCGTTCCTATAAGCTTCCCGTATCCGATCCCGTATGGTTCCAAGTGCTGCCGCCGTTTCCGGAAGAAGGGGCTGTTCTTTGGGCGGGCGATTATTTCCAGGAACTTATCGACCGCGTCGGTTTCTGTATCAGCGACGATCAGGAAGTTCTCTCCTGCCTGTATATGAAAGCCGTGGAAAACGACAAGGTGAACGTCTGCGGTTTAAACGGACACCAATTTGCAATCACCAGCTTTGTCAATGACGAAATAGCGAAAAAAGTCGGTGAGGAAGGTTTGCTGCTGCAAAAGAAATACATCATGGAAATTAAAAAATGGCTCGGTGAAGATGAGATTTATTTCAATTTCACGGAAAGACGCTTCCATATCAAAAATAAGGACGGTTCCGAGCATATAAGCGTTCCGCGGACCCTTGCCGCCTATCCCGATTACAAATTGTTCATCAATAAGCTCAATGCCGAAGATGCGTCAAAACTTACCGTAAACAAGAAAGAAACAATGGAAGCGCTTGACCGTATCCTTATTTTCAATAACGATAACGACCGCTGCACGTATTTCAATTTGTCAGCCAATACCGCCGTATTGTCCGCACAAGCGCAGGAAACCGGATCGGCCAGCGAAGAACTTGATTTGACCTATGACGGAAAAATCGAACAAATCGCTTTTCCGACCAAACATCTGATAGAGCTTCTGGGACATTTCCAATCAGCCGACCTTGAATGGACGCTTACGACGGCGGAAGGTCCCTGCGGTATCACGGGAAGCGAAGATCCGGAATACATGGTTCTCATCATGCCTATGAAAATCGCCCAGACAAGCTATTACGATTAAAAATCCATATTGAGGACAAAATGAGTCAAGATACTTTAATGAATACCAAATCGACATCGAATTATGATGCGTCAGCCATCACCATTTTGGAGGGATTGGCTGCGGTCCGCAAACGTCCCGCCATGTACATAGGCAGTACGGACATACGCGGATTACATCACCTTGTTTACGAGGTTGTGGATAACTCCATTGACGAGGCGATGGCGGGATACTGCGATAAAATAGAAGTCATTCTCCATGTTGACAACAGCGTGACCGTACGCGACAACGGCAGGGGCATTCCGGTCGATATCCACCCGAAAGAGGGAATACCGGCTGTGCAGGTCGTCATGACCAAACTGCATGCGGGCGGCAAATTCGATAACAATGCGTATAAGGTTTCCGGCGGTTTGCATGGCGTGGGCGTATCATGCGTGAACGCTTTGTCCGAATGGCTCGAAGTGACCATAAGACGGGACGGAAAACGCTACCGTCAGCGTTATGAACGCGGAACGCCGGTAACGGAAGTCATTGAAGTGGGGGAAGCCGAAGGACACGGCACGCGCGTGCATTTTCTTCCTGATGACCAAATCTTTGAAACCAATGAGTTTTCCTTTGATATTTTAGCCAAGCGTTTTGAAGAATTGGCGTATCTGAATAAAGGCATCGAAATAGAATGCACCGACGAACGCACCAATGAAGTTCATGTTTATAAGGCGGAAGGCGGCATTTATCAGTTCGTGCAGGATTTGAACAGCGAAAAACAGCCGCTGCACCGCATTATCGAAAAAGAAGGCGTGCAGGACGGGGTCAGCGTCGAGTTCGCCTTGCAGTATAACGCCACATACAAAGAAAATGTGCATACCTTCGCAAACAATATCCGCACGGTTGAAGGCGGAACGCATTTGGCTGGTTTTAAAACAGCCCTTACGCGCGCAATCAACGCGTATATTAAAGAACAGCCCGATTTGACAAAAAAGATGAAAGGCGAAAGCCTGACCGGCGATGATGTGCGCGAGGGATTGACCGCCATTGTCAGCGTGAAATTGCCTCAGCCGCAGTTTGAAGGGCAGACCAA
>DONZ01000067.1 GCA_003512875.1 Desulfovibrio sp.
GCGTGGGAGTTCGAGTCTCCCCTTGGGCACCATAGATAAGGATTACTTTTTGTAATCCTTTTTTTGTGTTGAAATTACAAATAAAAAGCACTTGCGGAGCAAGTGTTTTTTATTTTGATATTCAAAAATCGTTTGCAGCAGTTTGTTATGCTTTTTTCTTTGGAATATAGGAGCAAAGCGGTTCTTCGCTCATGGGGTTGTCATTCATGGAATAAGCTCTTGCCCTGCAGCCGCCGCAAACCTTGTGAAATTCGCAAACCCCGCATTTGCCTTCATATTCTTCTTGGGTTCTGAATTTTTTAAACCAAGGCGTTTCTTTCCAAATTTCCGGGAAGCCGGAATTGCGGATATTGCCGCAGTCAAGTTCCAGGTAGCCGCAGGGCTGTACTTGTCCTGTGTGGCTGATGAAGCAAAATCCCGTTCCGCCGAGGCAGCCCCGCGTCATTGCGTCCATGCCGAAATTTTCAAAATTGACGGGAACGTTCTCTTTTGCCGCTTTTTGCCGCATGATACGGTAATAATGGGGCGCGCAGGTCGCTTTTAAATGCATGGACGTTGTTTTTCTAAAATCATAAAACCAGTGCAAAACCTCTTCGTATTCCTCGGCTGTGATTACTTCCGCACTCAAACTTGAAGCTCTTCCCATGGGCACGAGCAGAAAAATATGCCATGCGGCTGCTCCGATTTTTTCGCAAAGTTCAAAAATCTGTTTGAATGTATGCAAATTGGTTTTTGTGACAGTCGTATTGATTTGAAATTCTATACCATGTTGTTTTAAAAGTTCTATCCCATGCATGGAAGCGTCGAAAGCTCCTTTTACGCCGCGGAATTCGTCATGGCTTCGGGCATTGTGTCCATCTATGGAAATGGAGCAGCGGGCAAAGCCGGCTTCCTTTATTTTAAGGACGTTTTCTTCATTGATCAGCGTTCCGTTGGGGCTCATTACGCAGCGCAGGCCCTGTTCTTTCGCAAAGCTTGCGAGCTCATAAACATCCGGGCGCATCATGGGATCGCCGCCCGTGAAAATGATAATGGGATCGCCGACTTCCTTAAAGCTTGTGATGAGGTTTTTGGCTTCTTCCGTGCCGAGTTCTCCCGCATAGGGTTCAGGATGTGCTTCCGCCCGGCAATGCTTGCAGGCAAGATTACAGGAACGGGTCACTTCCCATGCGATGAGGCGGCATTTCGGGGTGACGCCGTCAGCTAAAAAACGGTTGGCATGGGGGTGGTTTCCCATTGGTCCGTTATGTCCGCCGTGCCCGTCTTGGCTGTGTTTTTTCTCCATATCTCGCATATCGGGGGCAAGTTCCGTACAATGAGGCTTATTCATAGTATTCCTTTATAATCGTCTATTTCACAAGTCCTTTTTCAAGGAGTTCTTCCGCAAAATATGTAATAATCAGCTTCGCCCCCGCTCTTTTCATGCCGATAAGGGATTCCATGACAATAGCTTCTTCATTGATCCAGCCATTGATTCCTGCTGCTTTAATCATGGAATATTCACCGCTTACCTGATATGCCGCAAGCGGAACATTGGTGCTGTCGTAAACCATGCGGATAATATCTTGATACGCGCCCGCAGGTTTGATAATGAAAATATCGGCGCCTTCTTCAATATCCGCATGCATTTCACGCATAGCTTCGGATATGTTCCTGCAATCCATTTGATAGGTGCGCCTGTCGCCGAATTTTGGTGTGGATTCAGCCGCATCACGGAACGGACCGTAATAGGCGGAAGCGTATTTCACAGCATAAGACATAATCGGGGTTTGCTGGAACCCTTCTTCGTCAAGAGTTTGGCGTATTGCTAAAATACGTCCGTCCATCATATCGGAGGGGGCGACGATGTCGGCTCCCGCTTTAGCATGGGAAAGAGCGGTTTTAGCCAATAATTTCAAAGTGCTGTCATTGAGGACAAGCCCTTTGCTGTCGCCTTCGTGCAGAAGTCCGCAATGACCGTGGGAGGTGTATTCACAAAGGCAGACATCGGTAATGACGATAAGTTCCGGAAAATTCTTTTTAAGCATTCGCACGGCTTGCTGAACAATGCCGTTTTCATTATATGCTTCGGAGGCGATAGGGTCTTTTCTTTTTGGAATACCGAAAAGAAGTATGGACTTTAAGCCGTGCTGCACGGCTTTTTTTACTGTTTCATCAAGTTGTTTTAAAGATAACTGATATTGTCCCGGCATGGAGGAAATAGGGCTTTTAAAGTTTTCATCATCAGTTTCAACTACAAAATAGGGCATGATTAAATCATTTGCAGTGACTTGTGTTTCCGCCATTAAATCGCGAAGCGCAGCGCTGCCGCGAAGTCTTCTTCCTCGATAAAATTCCATAAATACTCCTTTGTTGCCATATGATTGTTGCGATATGATAACACTTTGAAAATATTATATTAAATTCATGCTGTTAATGTATGCAAAATTGTTTGTTCCGTCAAGCAAAACAAAAAATAATCAGGAGGAAATCCTTATCTTGTGCATTTAATTTTTTTGCCGTATTTTTATGGCTATGGTATGGTTCCATTGAGGCGGGTGAATGTATGGCTTATGATAAAACACAGGATATTTTGGAATTGGCTGTTTTAATGCAATCAAACCGGACAGGGGTTTCCTTGCAGGATATAATGGACAGGTTCGGCGTCGCACGCCGAACGGCTGAACGGATGAGAGATGTCATTATTGACAGGTTTCCGCAGGTTCAAGTCCGTACGGGGGAAAATAATACGAAACGCTGGTATATTCCGCAGGGAACGCTTAAGGATTTCATCCAGTTTTCAGCGGAAGAATTGGTCGCTTTTGAAAAGGCGATAGCCTATCTGCAGGCTAACAGCATGCAGGAAACTTCTGTTTTGCTGCAAAAGATTTTGGAAAAAATACGTGCGAATATCGTGGATAAAACATTTAATTGCATCGATACGGACGCCGAAGTTCTTTTGGAGGCTGAAGGGTTCGCTCATAGGGTCGGACCTAGGATTATCGTTTCACAGGAAATCATTCAAAAAATCCGTCAAGCGATTTTGAGTTTCAGGCAGATAAGAATTTCATACAAAAAGAAGTCAAGCGGAAAATTGGGTTCGTACCGGCTTTTGCCTTATGGAATTTTATATGGTGACAGAAATCATTATTTAGTTGCCAAACATAGTGACGGTTATGGCGGAAACAAGGTGCATTATTTTATTTTAAGCAATATTTTTGAAATGGAATTGCTTGATGAACAATATGAAATTGACGAAGGCTTTAATCTAAAAAAGCTTGCAGAGCGTTCGTTTGGCGTTTTTCAAGAAGAACCTTTTGAAGTGGAGTGGCTTTTTGATAAAAGCGCTGCGGAAGAAGTTCTTCGTTATGAATTTCATCCCAATCAAACTGTTGCTGAAAATGAAGACGGCTCCGTGACAGTGCGTTTTTTTGCCGGCGGACGTTTGGAAATGGATTGGCATTTGTATACGTGGGGGGATAAAGTCAAAGTCATCAAGCCGGAAGATTGGTATGCCGCAACTACCGAGCATTGATTTCAAAAATACCCAAACGAAAAAATCCGTGATTAAATTTTGTGTTATGGTGGGGCAAATCGTTCCTGCTTCTTCATTATATCATTGCGGAAAGAAGGCTGTAAATTTTTTCGTAAAAAACCCCGCTCATCGGGTTTGTTTTGCCCAATGAACGGGGTGCTGTTCGATATTGTTTTTCGGACTCTTATTCTTCTTGTTTTAAAATCATGCTTCTTGCGGCAAAAGTTTCATCAAGGCGGCGCAATGGCGTCGTGAGGGGCATTTGCTGCAGGAAGCCTGCATCTTGTTGTCCTTTTTTGATAAATTCTTCCATAAGGGCGACAAGATTGTCGAGGGTATCCTTATTTTCCGTTTCAGTCGGTTCAAACATGAGGCATTCATGCACAATAAGGGGGAAATAAATCGTCGGGGCGTGAATGCCATATTCCAAAAGCGCCTTTGCGACATCAAGGGCTTTTATTCCTTCCGGAGGAGAAGAGACAAATTCATGCATGCACATACGGTCAAAAGGAACATGCAGGAATGAATCCATTTTTTTACGCAAATAATTTGCATTGAGAACAGCGTATTCGGCGGCTCTCGGAATGCCTTCTTTGCCAAGACGGCTGATATAGGCAAGCGCTTTTACATAAACCGCGAAGTTGCCTAAGAACGGTGCGATGTAGCCGATGGATTTCGGATAATCGAAATTGAGCTTATAGGTTCCGTCATTGTTTTTTTCAACACGTCCGACAGGCAAATAAGGCGTCAAACGTTCGCTGACCCCTACTGCGCCGGAGCCGGGACCTCCTC
>DONZ01000061.1 GCA_003512875.1 Desulfovibrio sp.
GCCAGACAAATTTATGAAGTCGCAAGGTATAAACTTGCCCAAGTCGGTTTGAGCGGATTTGACGAGTATTATCCGTCTGAAATCAGCGGCGGTATGCGAAAAAGGGCAGGCATTGCACGGGCTTTGGCTCTTGACCCCGATTTTGTTTTTT
Organism: Desulfovibrio sp.; assembly: GCA_003512875.1. GTDB lineage: Bacteria > Desulfobacterota > Desulfovibrionia > Desulfovibrionales > Desulfovibrionaceae > Taurinivorans > Taurinivorans muris. The sequence continues at coordinate 152 of DONZ01000061.1, forward strand.
TGGATGAGCCTTCAGCCGGGCTTGACCCCGTGAGTTCCGCCCGTTTGGATGAACTTATTTTGCAGCTGCGTGACAGTTTGGGTATGACGATTATTATCGTGACTCATGAATTGGCAAGTATTTTTGCTGTTGCAAACAACGCGGTCTGGCTTGATGCGCAGTCTAAAACCATGCTTGCGGAAGGCAATCCCCATGAATTGCTGAAACATGGTCCTGAGGCTGTGCGGAAATTTTTAAAACGGGAAGCAGGGTAGTTTTTAATATCGACACTTTGCTTTTTTTTCAGTATGGTATGAAAAATAATAAGAAAAGGCGAGAGTATTGTGTTTAAAAATAAAACAGTTGTCGGGGCTTTTGTTTTTGGTTCTATTGTATTGGTATGCTTAGCTTTTTTTCTGCTTGGTTATGGAAATTACGGAACAAAGCAGTCTTCGTTCGCGTTGTTTTTCGATTCCTCGCTGCGCGGCTTGAATATAAATTCCCCCGTGTTTTTTAATGGTGTTCCTGTCGGGCGTGTCCGTTCAATTTACATTGTGCCCACTTCCGAAATCGCTTCTTTTAAAACTGTCGTTATTATTGAACTTAATGAAAATTCCGGTGGAGTGGATTCAATCAATGAAAATCACAATTTCCTCTATTACATTGATGACGAAAATTATGTGTATGAGCTTATTGACAAAGGACTGCGGGCGAAACTCACGACAGCGAGCCTGATTACGGGGCAGCTTGTTGTGGATTTGGTCATGGTTAATGACCCCGACCCCTTATCTCAGGAAAAGAAACAAAAATATGAAGGGATTGTGCAAATTCCGACTTTGCCTAACGTTTTTGAGAGCATTTTATCCAATGTTGAAGATTTGCCTATCCGCGACATCAGTAAAAACGTATTGCTTTTATTGGAGAATGCAAATACCGCTTTGGCTGAAATCAATGTGCCTGAAATGAGCAAAAATTTAAATGCCGCTCTTGCTAAAGTCAACGAACTTGAAAATGAAACCAAAGATACCGTTTTGGAATACAGAAAATTGGCTCAGCTGTTTAATCATGCTGTTCCTGCTATTTTGAAATATGTTGACAGGTTTGCAAAAAACGGTTCGCGTCTGACACAGGACGATTCCGCTTTCATGCAGGAAGTATTTTTAACCTTGCAGTCACTGCGTGATGCCGCCAACTCCATTTCACATTTAGCTGAACTTTTGGAAAACCAACCGGATGCATTAATCTTCGGAAAGGCGAAATAATGAAAAAGTTTTTTATGTTCTGTTGTTTAGTTTTACTTTGTTCCTGCAGTCATATTTCTATGCCTACCAGTGTCTATATCATTGATGTTCCAAACGAGTACGCGGAGCAGTACAGGAACAGGCTGCAAACAGGTTCGGGACCGGTTTTTGCCATCATGCATATCAATATTCCTTCATATTTGAACAGACCGCAAATTGTTATGCGCGATAAAGGGGCGAAAATCATTATTGAAGAGCGCCACCGCTGGGGTGAAAACTTGGATAAGGCGATAAGCCGGGTTTTGTCCGATGCTTTAACCAATAATTTAACGGCAATAAACGGAGTCGCCGTTCCTTTAAAACTCGGCATGCATCCTGATTATACAATTCAAGTCGATATCAGCCATTTTGAAGGCAATATCAATGATTATCTGGAATTAGACGCTTTTTGGACGCTGCAAAAAGGCGGAATGAAAATTTTGCAGGCCAGTTTTTATAAGAAATTGTCTGTGGAGCATAATTATTCAGGTTTTGTGCAAGCTTATGGGGAATTGCTTTATTTGTTGGCGCAAGCCATGTCCGATGCAATTTATGCACATATCCGGTAAATGGGGAAGGGAATAATTTTGCATTTTATCATACGTTTTTTATTGAGAATATTCTTTAGGGTTCAAGTTATCGATATTGAACATTATAAGAACGCAGGCGACAGGGTTTTGCTTGTTTCAAACTGCGGTTCTTTGCTTGACCCCCTCCTGCTTTCCTGTTTTTTGAATAATAGGATTACGGTCGCCATTGACAGTAAGATTTATAAAAAATGGTGGATACGTCCGTTTTTATTGTGTTCTAAAATTTTAGAGGCTGATTTCAATTCCCCCATATCAACGCTTAAGCTTGTCAACGCTCTTGAAAAGCATGAACATTGTATGGTTTTTCATGAAAAATCGTTCATGCAGGACAGTCATTTCATGAAAATCCTCGAAGCGACAGCCATGATAGCGGAAAGGGCGGAGGCTAAAATCGTTCCCGTACGTATCAGCGGCGCAGCCTATTCTAAGTTTTCCTATTTTCGCCATAAACAGCTTTTGCGGTATTTTCCTAAAATTACTTTGACAGTTCTTCCGGCGCAGAGCATTGACAAAGATTTAACGGTAAGCGGCAAAAAACGCAGAAAATTGAATGCGATAAGACTGTATGACATCATGAGCAACCTTCTTCTTGAATCCACAAATACCGATATGAATTTCGCCCAAGCTTTTGTGGAAGCGATGAAAGTTCACGGAAAAAAATACATCATTGCTGAAGATCAGGAAAGAAAGTGTGTTGATTACAAGACAATTTTATTGAAAGCGAATGTTCTCGGACGTGCCCTTGCCAGGTTGACAAAAAACGAGCTGCGCCTAGGTTTCATGCTTCCCAGTTCGTTGGCGGGTATTGTGTCTTTTTTGGGATTTCATTTAACACGAAAAATTCCTGTCATGATAAATTTTACGGCAGGAGCCTATTCTGTTGTGGGCAGCTGCCAAACTTTGGATTTGAAAACCGTTGTTTCTTCGCATACTTTTATCAGGCTCGGCGAGTTGGAATTTTTGGAAAAAGCCATTCTGGACGCGGGCATGCGCATTCTTTACTTGGAGGATATTGCGAAACGCATTGCTTTTGCGGATAAGATCAAAGGGTTTCTTGCAACAATGTTTTGTTATGTTGTAAAAACCTCTGCAAGCGAACCTTTCGCCATTCTTTTTACTTCCGGCACGGAGGGATTGCCAAAATCTGTTTTTATCAGCCATAAAAACGTTCTTGTGAACAAAGAGCAAGCCCTCGGGGTTTTGTCCGTCCATTCCGGAGACAGGCTTTTCAACTGTTTGCCTTTATTCCATGTTTTCGGGCTTGGCGTGGGTACTGTTTTGCCTTTGACAAGCGGCATTAAGGTATTTTTCTATCCTTCTCCGCTGCATTTCAGAATTGTGCCGAAATTGTATTATGAAAGCCAGTCAACGGTCATTTGCGGAACGGATACGTTTTTGGCAGGCTATGCACGCTACGGGCGTCCTTATGATTTTTGCAATACCCGGCTTGTTATCGAAGGCGCGGAAAAGCTTCGCGAATCAACAGCCAAGACTTGGAAAGAAAAATTCGGCGTTGAAATTATGGAAGGATACGGTGCGACGGAAACTTCCCCCGTCCTTTCCGTGAATACGGATGCTAACAAGGCAAAAAACAGCGTGGGCAGATTGCTACCCGGACTCGAATACAAACTGAAAAAAGTTGAAGGCATAACGGAAGGCGGCTCTTTATGCGTCAAGGGTGATAATGTCATGCTCGGGTATATGCGTGCAAGCAACAAAGGGGTTTTGGAAAAACCCCGAGCCGAAATTGACGGGCAAATCCTTGAGGGGTGGTATGACACGGGCGATATTGTGGAAGTCGATCAATACGGTTTTATTTACATAAAAGGGCGTGCGAAGCGCTTTGCCAAATTGGGCGGGGAAATGGTTTCTCTTGTCGCTATTGAAATGGCTTTGTCGGAATTATGGCCTGACGTGCCCTTGGGAATTGTTGCTGTTCCTGATTCCAAAAAAGGGGAACAGCTTGTTCTTATCATTGAAAAGCAGGATGTCACCACAAATGAAATCGCGACGTATTTTGCGACAAAAGGCGTTTCCGCTTTGTGGACGCCGAAGAAAATTTTGTGCGTGAAACAAGCGCCTTTGCTTGGAAGCGGCAAATTTGATTATAACAAAGCAAAGGCGATGGCAGACGAAATGACGGCAAGCTGATTTTATGCTTTGGGGGTGAACTGTAAAATTTCAGCTCTTTTCTTAGGCTTATCTTCTTTTTTCAGTTCCTTCACCATGCCGCTGAATGTATTCTTTGTTCCTGTTCCGTCAATGTCTATGAGGGAAGAAACTTTGGAACGCATTGCCCATTGGGTGTTGAAAAGTTGATTTTTCCAGTTTTTCGCTTGAATGAAAGAAAGAACAAGCACAGCTTCTTCCCAACGTTTTGTCGGTTCAAAGTTGTTGACGATTTGGGCATATTTATCCCATAAGGCGTCTAAAGACGCTTGGTCGATGGAATCAAGCTGGCTTGCGAGTTTTAAAAGTAATTTTTCCATAACTATCCGATACGGTATTATTTTGTAAAAAAAGTATACGGTTAACTTTCAGGAAGAGCAAGCAAAAAGAAGCGCCGAACAATCCTGCAATAAATAAACGTATTTTTCGGACGTATGGCAAAGGCGGTATTTTCATACCGCCTTCAGGTTAATTTCGCTTGAGTTCAACGGCTTTTTGCAGCATGGTGTCGACGGTTTGCAAGCTTTTGCTGTTGGATTGGAAACCGCGCTGCAAGACAATCATATTTGCCATTTCCGTCGCCATGTCCACGTTTGATGTTTCAAGGGTTTGTGACATGACCTCGCCGTAGTTTTCCGTTCCTGCGATGCCGAATTCCACATTGCCTGCTTCTGACGTGTGCTGATAAAGGTTGTTGCCCGCCCTGTAAAGCCCGTCTTCACTTGTGAAACGCGCAACGGGAATGCGGTAGAGGTCATGGCTTTGTCCGTTGGTGTAGGATAGCTGGATTATGCCGTTTTCATTGATGAACATGGTTTGCAGTTCTCCGGCGCCATATCCGTCTTGGCTCATGTTTTTCAAGGAAGGGCTTGTCCGCAGGGCTGTTGTTGCGTTGGAATTGAATTCCGGATTAGTCATGCCGGGGATATTGACAAAGGTTTTGCCGATATCGGCGGCGCTTATGCCGTTTACAGCCCCGTTCAGACCGTTAGTCCAGGAATTTCCGTTGCTTTTCATTCCTAAATTGAGTGCTATGGTTTGGCTTGGCTGTCCCGCTAATTGAACGGTTACGCTTGGCAAGCCGTTTTGCAGCTCGGACAAGGTCCAGTTGGCGGGATTGGTCAAATCTCCGCCTTGCGGAGAAAAGGAATTCATGTTTTGAAGTTCTCCTGCGCTGGAAAATGTCATTGTGCCCGTCATGAGAAGCCCCGCGCTTTTTGTTCCCTGATACTCCGCACGGGCGTCAAGCTCGGGGTCCATGGCTACAATGTATTCATAGACTTGATTTCCGTTTGTTGACGGAGCAGGGTCGAAATAGACATTCAAACTGTGTTTTACCCCGTTGGCGTCATAGAACTGCAAACCGAGCGATTTTGCGGAGGTGCTGAGCGGCGGGGTACTGTTTCCGTTCCAGCTTTGCAGCATGGAAAAATACGGA
>DONZ01000163.1 GCA_003512875.1 Desulfovibrio sp.
TTGCCGATTAAAAAAGAGTCTTGCCCCAAACTGCCTTGAAATTGCAAAGCTTTTAAGAGAACGCATTCAAAAATGGACGGGAATAACCTGTTCCGTGGGCATAGCACCGAGCAAAACCCTTGCGAAACTCGCAAACCACATCGCCAAAAAAGAAAACGGCATTTTCATTCTCGACCCGGCACAAGAAAATTTCAATGAGCTTTTAAAGAAAATTCCTGTCCGGGAAATTTGGGGCGTAGGAAAAAAACAAAGCGAAAAACTTCGCACAAATTCCATAAGAACCGCTTATGATTATAAATCCGCCTCCGAAGAATGGATACAAAAAAATTTAACCGTTACCGGATTGAAAACCCTGCGAGAACTGCACGGTGTTCCGTGTATAGAAACAGATTTTTCCGATACGCCCAAAAGCCTTGTCTGTTCACGCTCTTTCGGTGTACGCATTCAAAACTTCGCGGAGCTTTTGGAAGCCGTTTCCTCATTTACGGCGCAAGGTGCGGAACGGTTACGCCGCAAAAATCTTCTCGCATCCGGAATGTGCGTCCATATACGCACGTCTTCCCATGCGCAAAACTGCTGCAAAAATACGGCAAACGCCCTTTTCCCCTATCCTCTCTGCGATACGAAGACCATGCTCCCCATAGCGAAAAAGCTTTTGGAAGGAATGTACAGAAAAAACCACGCCTATGTGAAAGCCGGCATCATGTTTTACGGCATTTTGCCTGCGCGCAGCATTCAAAAAAACGTGTTTTCCCTGCTCAATGAACAGGAAGAACAAAATACGGAAAAACTCATGCATGCGCTTGACGCCATCAATAAACGCCATGGAAAACATGCCATTAAATTCGGGGCGGAAGGACTGGAAAATACGGCATGGCGCATGAAGCAGGAGCATAAATCCCCTTACAACCCGCGGGATATCCGTAATCTGCCCATAGCGAAGTTGTCCTAAGTAATAAAAAACCCCATTTATTGCTTCATGGTTCCAATAAATGGGGGGCAAAACATAAATCAACTGTTTTCTATACTTTTCTGACCGTGAAATGCCTTGGGTCGATATTGTATTTTTTTACCTTATAATTGACAATGCGATAACTGCTTTTCAATATTTTAGCAGCCTTAAGCACGTTTCCGCTCGCTTTCACCAATGCGTCCACAATCATTTCTTTTTCAAAACGCGCAACGGCGTCGCCAAGCGACAATTCATTTTCCGTATCCGTACTTTCGGCAGTTTGCAGACTCGGAGGCAAATCCCCTGCGCGGATGACCTGATCGGAACAGTTTTGCGCCGCCAATTCCATGCATTTTTGCAATTCAGGGATATTTCCGGGCCAATAATAATGCGTCAAAAGCTGCAGTGCAGGGTAAGAAATCCTCTTCACAGCCTTTTCCGCCTGTCCGGAAGGACTCTCCTGCTCGGCAATCTGCGAGAGAAAATATTCCGCTAAAGGAATGATGTCTTCGCGTCTTTCCCGTAACGGGGGAATATACAAACTGTAAAGATTTAAACGGATATACAGTTCTTTTAAAAACTTTCCTTCCTGCACAAGCTGTTCCAAAGACACGCATGTTGACGCCACCACGCGGACATCGCAAGAAAACGGCTTGCCGCCCAAACGGCTTATTTCATGTTCCTGCAAAAGATGGAGCAGCGCTTCCTGCGCTTCTTTCGTCAAATATTCGACGCAGTCAAGAAAAATCGTTCCGTACTGGGCTTGTTCAAACAAACCTTTTTGGGTTTGCACAGCTCCGGCAAAAGCCCCTTTCTGATACCCGACCAATTCCGCAAACATCTTTTCTTCTGCGATGGTCGCCAGATAACAGCTCACAAAAGGCATATCCTTGCGGGAACTCGCCTTGTAAATACGCCGCGCCAAAAATTCCTTGCCGACCCCGTTTTCCCCCACGAGCAAAAGCGGAGATCTTCCTTGCGCCAAGTGGCTTGCCTGGTCAGCCAAATGCCGCATGACTTTTGAAAATAAAAAATAATTGCCCGTATCTTCCTGCATGAGCGTCACAGCGGAATCAACACGCCACAATCTGGAAATTTCTTCCTGCAAATATGCGGAACCATTGGCGATAAGCGAAGCCACCACTTCCAGAAACAAACAGCGCCATTCCAAATCGTCCCTGTCACCTCCCATGGTATCGACATTGAGCGTTCCCAAAATATCGCGGGCGGTCATGGGATTTGCTTCAACAGGGGATAAAACAGGCACGGAAATAAAAGCGAGTTTTTCCATTTCCTCATCGGTACGATTGAAAAGCAAACTCAAAAAATGCTTATCGTCTTTAAGTTTTTCAACGATAATGGATTTTCCGGTTGCAAAAACCTGTCCGGTCACCCCGACCCCGGGAGAATAGGTGACTTCATTCACCTCTTGCGAGGAATACGCATGACGTAAACGCAAAAGTCCCGTTTCAGGTTCGAACAGGACCAAATGCGCACGCATGAAATCATGCCGCTTTGCCAAAAGTTGCAAAAAAAATTCCAGATTAGACCTGAAAGAACGCTGCGGTCCCAAATAAGACGCCATTATTCTCAAGGTTTCAAGATAATCTTTATAATTTTCCGGCGCTTTTACCATAAAAACCCTATTTTGAAAGTTCTTTTATACGGTTTTGATAGAAAATCACATCTGTTGAATCTTTCAGTTCAAATAAATTAATCCCGTCCTGATAGGCTTTAATCGCTTTATCTTTATCGCCTAATTGTTCCGCCATTTCTCCGAGCTGAAAATACACGACGGACTGCACATCTTTGGGGCAATGACCGACAATATCCTCATAAATCGCTGCAGCTTCCGCAAAATTACCCCGGTGAGCGGCTATTCCGGCGGTATTCATCGCAGCGGCAATGCCCAAAGCGGAATATTTTTCTTCATTCATGACTGTACGATAAGCTTGTTCCGCCCTTTCATAATTTTCCTGCAAGCTCGCAAAACGCGCTATTTCAAGTTCAACGGCAAGAGCGAGCCCCCCCGGCGCTGTTTTTTTGAATTCTTCCAACTCGGCTAAGACTTTGGCGCTGTCGCTTTTTGAAATGATAAGTGCCAGCTGACCTTTCGCGTCCGCCATTTGCCCTTCACGATACCCGCTGTAAAACGTATACCCGCCGATAAGCACGACAAGCGCAATGACAACGGCGGCGATTTTCGGCGCATTGTCATTGATATACTGCCACAACGGCGTAGCTTCGGGAGAAATTTCCTGCTGCATTTCCTTCAACAGCTCTTCTGCGGAACCGGCATAAGGGCTTTGATAACTTTTATCATCCACAAGTTCCGCTTCTTTTATTTCAGATTTTTTTTTCTTTTCATTCAAAGACATATCATCTCCTTAACAATACAAATCAAAAATAACGTTTTTGTAAACAACATATTAACCCCTTTTTAACAAACACTCAAGACAAAAAATGTAAATTCTCTATTTTAATATTGCAAAAAACAGCTAACATCTTTATAATACATAAAAATTTAAATTGACAAACTTGTAACAGGATAAAAGTAATGGCAAACCTTTCCGAACATATTCATCATATCGCTTTTCAGGCGAAACAAGCCTCCCGTGAAATCGCCAAAGCGGGCCCCGAACAAAAAAATGCCGCCCTTCACAGCCTTGCCGAAATACTGCTTAAAAAGAAAAGAAGCATTTTGGAAGCAAACGCCCTTGATATTGCACAAGCGAAAAAAAATGATTTGTCTTTGCCTAAAATCGACAGGCTGACCATTGATGAAAAACTTATTGACAATATGGCTGATGCCTGCCGCTTTATCGCCGGACTGCCCGACCCCATAGGGGCTATGGACAAGCAATGGCAGCGCCCGAACGGACTGTTGGTCGGAAAAATGCGTATTCCGCTCGGGGTTATCGCCATGATTTATGAATCACGCCCGAACGTAACCGTTGACGCCGCCATTTTATGCCTCAAAGCGGGCAATTCCGTCATCCTGCGGGGAGGCTCCGAGGCATTTCATTCCAACATTCTTTTGGCTGGTCTCATCCAAGAAGCTCTCCTCCAAAACGGTTTTTGCAAAGAAATTGTCCAATACATCGAAAATACGGACCGTGAAAGCATTTATGAACTTTGCAAACTTTCACAATTCATAGACGTCATTATTCCCCGCGGAGGCGAAAAAATGGTGCAATCCATAGCAAGCCGAGCCACAATGCCCGTATTGAAACACGACAAAGGCGTTCCGCATCTCTTTGTTGACGAAAGCGCGGATTTTGCAAAAACCGCTGAAATCATCTTCAATGCCAAAACCCAAAGAACAGGCGTCTGCAACGCCCTTGAGGGAATATTGGTCCACAAAAATATTGCAGACAAATTCATTCCTCTTTTGGAGGAAAAACTTGAGCCGAAAAACGTGGAGATTTTTGCATGCGAAAAAAGCCTGCCTCTTTTTAAAAAACTTGCCGAACCGCTGCAGGAAGAACATAAAGGAAAAGAGTTCGGGGCATTGCAAATGGTTTGCCTTATTGTCGGCTCCCTTGACGAAGCCCTTGATTACATTCATCAATACGGCTCACACCATACGGAAATCATTTGTACCGACAATTATGGAAACGCCCAACGCTTTCTGCGTGAAGCCGATGCGGCAATGGTGGCGGTCAATGCATCTTCCCGCTTCAATGACGGCGGAGAACTCGGACTCGGAGCGGAAATAGGAATAAGCACAACCAAATTACATGCTTACGGACCCATGGGTGTTGAAGAATTAACCACAACCAAATTCGCAGTTTATGGTAACGGACAAATTCGCAAATAAAAAAATCGGTATCATGGGAGGGGCGTTCAACCCTTTCCATATCGGACACTTGCGCCATGCTATCGAAATTGCGGAAGAA
>DONZ01000092.1 GCA_003512875.1 Desulfovibrio sp.
AGCCGGGACCTCCTCCGCCGTGCGGTGTTCCCATGGTTTTATGCAAGTTCAGATGCACAACGTCAAAGCCGACGTCGCCAACACGCATTTTACCCATAATCGCATTGAGGTTTGCTCCGTCATAATAGAGAAGCGCGTCGATTTTACGTAATTTTTCAACGATTTCAGGCAAATGTGTTTCAAAAAGACCTAAAGTGTTGGGACACGTCATCATGAGGGCGGCAACATCGTCAGTAAGGGCTTCTTCAAGGGCTTTCGGGTCAACCATACCGTCTTTGGAAGCGATATTGACAATTTCATAGCCGGCTATCATCGCAGAAGCGGGATTGGTGCCGTGTGCGGAGTCAGGTACGACGATTTTTGTTTTTTTATTGCCCTTGTCTTTGTGATAAGCGGCAATGAGCATGACGCCGGTAAATTCGCCATTGGCACCGGACATGGGCTGCATGGTGAAAGCGCTCATTCCGTTGATTTCACAAAGAACTTGTTCGATTTCATACACAGCCTGCAAAGCGCCTTGCACATATTGTTCACCGTGTTTTAATTGCGCGGTGAGCGGGTGCAGTTTGCTGAACCCGGCTAAGCTTGCGATATGTTCGATAACTTTCGCGTTATATTTCATGGTGCAGGAGCCGAGAGGGTAGAAGTTTCCGTCAACGGAAAAGTTCTTATGGGAATTTCGGGTGAAGTGGCGAACGACATCAAGTTCAGAAAGTTCTGGCAGGCTTGCGGGTTTTGCCCGAAGCAAGCTTTTGGGAAGCATATCTTCGGCATGCTTTTTGGGCATGGCAGGAACAACAGCCGTACGACCTTTTACGGATTTATCAAAAAGCGTTCTCATAAAAGACCTCCAAGAGCGTTCACAAGCTTATCGATTTGTTCTTCGGAATTTTTTTCCGTGCAGCTTATGAGAAGGACATTTTCCATGCCTTGATAATATTGACCAACGGGGAAACCGCATAAAAAGCCGCGTTCTGACATTTTTTCAGCAATTTCATCAGCATTTTTGGGAAGTTTTACCGCAAACTCATTACCGTAAGGAGCGTCGTTCAATAAGTCGACATGGGGAAGTTTTGTCAATTTATCAGCTAAGATACGGGCAAGATACATGGACGTTTCAGCAGTTCTTTTAAGTCCTTCCGGACCCAGGAGTGCCATATGGATAATGCTTCTGAGCGCGCACAAGCCTTGGTTTGAGCAGATGTTGGAAGTTGCTTTCGCGCGGCGGATATGCTGTTCACGGGCTTGCAGGGTAAGGACAAAACCTTCTTTTCCGTTCAAGTCGTTGGTTTTACCCACAATCCGACCCGGCATTTGACGGACCAAGTCTTTTTTGCAGGCTATCATGCCAAGATATGGTCCGCCGAAAGAAAGAGGCAGACCAAGGCTTTGCCCTTCGGCAACAGCAATGTCGGCACCCATTTCCCCCGGGGTTTTGAGAATGGATTGCATTACCGGATACACGGAAATAATGCCGAGGGCTTTGTGTTCTTTCGCTTTATTGAAAAGTTCCGTAAAATCATCAATAGCGCCAAAGAAATTCGGGTTTTGCACGATAACCGCGGCACAATCGTCACCAATGGCGTTCATGAGCGCATTTTTGTCCGACTTGCCGCTATCGTGCGGAACCGTGACGATATTGATTTTTTGGTTCGCACTGTAAGTTGCAAGCATTTTACGCCAAATTGGGTTTACCGCTTCGTCAACGACCCAAGTGTGCTTGCGTGTATGACGGGCAGCCATCATGCCCGCTTCAAAAAGGGAGTGCCCGATATCAAACAGGGAAGCATTGGAGCAGTCCATGTCAAGCAAACGGCAAACCGCTGTCTGGTATTCAAAAATCGACTGCAGCGTTCCTTGGCTCACTTCCGGCTGATACGGCGTGTATGAAGTTAAAAATTCTCCGCGCTGGGAAAGGGCGTCCACAGCTTTTGGAATATAGTGGTCGTAATAGCCGGCTCCCAGGAAATTGATGAAGTCGGTTTTGTTTTTCGCTGCCATATTTTCAAAGCAGGCGGTAAGTTCCGCTTCGCTTTTTCCGCTGGGGATATTGAAAGATTTTGGACGCATATCGGCTTGAATATCCGCAAATAAATCGTCAAGGCTCGCAACGCCGATAACGCTGAGCATTTCTTGCAGTTCTTCAGGGGTATGGGGAATATAAGGCATAACCTGTCCTTTTTATGAAATTAAAAAAACTTCTCCGCGGGGAGAAGTTTTATTTTTTAATGTGTGCATTTGCCTGCATAATCCTGGGCATTCAGAAGTCCGTCGGTTGAGCCGGTGATATTCACACGCAAAAGCCAGCCTTCGCCATAGGGGTCTTTGTTTACTTTTTCAGGATTGTCAAGCACGCTTTCGTTGACAGCAATGACTTCGCAATCGCAGGGCATATAAATATCGCTTGCGGCTTTGACGGACTCCACGGTTCCCATTTCTTGCCCTTTGGCAAAAGCGCCGCCGACTTGCGGAAGGTCGATAAAGGTAATGTCGCCAAGCGAATCTTGCGCAAAATCCGTAATGCCAATAACGCCCTCGCTTCCTTCAATTTTTAGCCATTCATGGCTTTCCGCGTACAAAAGATTGTCAGGGTTATTCATAGTTGACTCCGTATTATGAAAGTTTCATTCTTGCTGTTCCTTGCGTGAAGAAAGGAGCAGTTGTTTTTTGAGCATTTAATTCGCTTCTGCCTGCTTTGAGAATAAATTCCGCTTGGTCTGCATATTCTTTTTTCACAAAAGCGAAAGCAATGGCGAAACCTAGGGAAGGAGCGAATGAACCGCTGGCAACAGTGCCGATAACCTCATTGCTTCCGGCTTCTTTAATGACCGAATCGCCATTGCGGACAGTGCGGCGCCCTTCCAGTTTCAAAGGCACCAGAAGTTCATTCTTTACTTCCATGGCAGGAATTTTGCCGATATAATCGGCTTCGGAAGTAAGCATGCCGGCAAGATTCGATTCCGCAACGGTATGCTCTTCATTGAGTTCATGCCCGTAAAGGGCGAGTCCGCATTCAAGGCGCAAGGTATCCCGTGCTCCGAGCCCGGCAGGTTTCACAAGTTCATGGGCGAGCAAATCCTCCCATAAAGTGAGTACGGCTTCCCTCGGGCAATACAGTTCATAGCCGAGTTCCCCGGTGTATCCTGTGCGGCTGACAAGGAGAGCATGTCCTTTATAGTCGATACGGGTGAAAGAAAAATATTTTAAATCATGGAAATTCTGACCTGTGACCGTTTCCAAAACTTCTAACGATTTCGGACCCTGCAAGTCGATTTTGCCTGATTTCGCAGAAATATTTTCAATATTTTCTTCGCCCAAGCGCTTGGCGAGGGTTTTGAAATCCTTTTCGGCACAGCCGGCGTTGACCACTAAGAAGAAATGGTCTTCCGCAAAGCGGTAAACAATCAAATCATCAATGACAGTGCCTTGCTCCGTAAGCAAAAAGCCATAACGGCATTTGCCGGCAGCCAGGGTGTCAAGGTTGTGGCTTACGGCTTTCTTCAAAAGTTCGGCAGCATTTTCGCCTTTGACGATGAATTGCGCCATGTGGCAAATATCAAAAATGGAAGCGGATTCACGGGTGTGGGCGTGTTCCGCTAAAATTCCGTCTTCATATTGGATGGGCATGTCCCAACCTGCGAAAGGCGCCATTTTTGCATTATGTGCCGTATGCCATTCGTGTAACGGTGTTTGCAACATATGAAATTTCCTTTTTAATAAACCTATCTGTCTTTAGCATAATTTGTTTTTTTTGTAAATAAATTTTACTGATTGTGAATAATAAAATTAATAAAAAATATTTCTAAAATTTCTTGAAATTATAAGAACTTATTGTTATATGTTCTGTGCTTGGAGTGATTGAATGAGTAAGTCGTCAGAAATATTGCGGGTTTTATCTGAAAATAAGGAACAAAGTGTTCACAGAAGCGGATTTGCCAGTATTGCAAAGCTTATGGCACAGGCAGTTTCTGAAAACAAATATACTGTCGCCGTTGTTAAAAACAGGGATGAATTGTCGACGCTGAAATCGTTTTTATCCTTATTTATTGCGGAATTGTCCGTCGGTAAGGAAAAAGGGGCGCTGCAGGAAAAAAATGTTCCGTTGTTTTTTGAAACGCCGTTTGTCAGCATCAATCCGTTTAATCGTCGTTCGTTAAATCGTGAAGGCTGGGCGGAACGCTTGGCGGCTCTTTATGCCATGGGGCAGGGGCACGCGAAAGCTTTGATTGTCACCGCCGATATGCTTATTCCTTTTTTGCCCGAAAAAGATTTTTTCAATAAGCATGAATTGTTTTTGAAAATCCATGAAGACATGGCGCCCGAACTTTTAATGGAACAGCTTGTCGATTGGGGGTATCAACGTGAATCCATGGTTTCCCGTGCGGGAGATATCGCAAGGCGCGGGGATATCGTGGATATTTTTCCGGCAGGTTACGATAAGCCTGTCCGTCTTGATTTTTTTGGGGATACCATTGACGAAATGCGTTTTTTTGATCCCTCAACCCAGCGTTCCGTCGGCAAAACGGAAGAAATTTGCATTATTCCGGTAATAGCCATAACGCAGGATGAGGAAGCGAGAACAATCATCCATAAGCATCTTGCGAATTTGTTTCAGCAAGGCAAGCTTTCGGAATTTCGGCAAGCGAGCGTCATGCGCGCTGTGGAGCAAGGGGATTTTCGGCTTTTGCCGGGCAATATTTATGCCCGCGCAACAAATCTTGAAGACTGGATTCCCGATGATTGCCAATGGTTTTTGCCAAGCAAAGCCGATTTGAAAGAATATCTTGCAGAAGCGGAAAGCTGTTGGAAAGATGCGCTTGAAGAAGACAGGAAAGACGCAGGTTTTGACCAAGCCGACCATTTGTCGTTTCGGAATGCGGGCGATAGTATGTCCATGCTTTTGAAGCGGCGGCATTGTTTTGTCGAACCTCTCCGCATGGGCATTGAAAATCATGACATTGATCTGTCTGAAAAAACATATTTCAGTTTTGAAGAACTGTTTCAGGGAAAAGAAGTTTCCGAACGTCCATGGCAGCAGCTGCTGCTTGGACTGCGTAATTATGTGAAAGAAAAGAAGCAGGTCGTGCTGACATTTTCTTCCGAACGGGGGCGGCAAAAGTTTTTAAAATTGATTGAGCAGGACGGAATTTATCCGCATTTGCGCTATGATGTGAAAAGCAAAGGGATTTTTGCGCTCATCGCGTCCGTTCATCATGCGGTGGAACTGAGTTGGGACGATTTGCTCGTTATTCCGGAAGATTTGCTGCAGCCTAAGGCAAATCAGGTGAAACGCCAAGCAAGCCAAGCATTTAAAGGGCTTGATTCTTACGATGAGCTCATGAACGGCGATTTGTTGGTTCATAGGGACTACGGAATAGGGCGTTTCGGCGGTTTGCACCGCATGACTGTCGGCGGTATTGAAAATGACTATTTGTTATTGGAATATGCGGACAATGCCAAACTGTACATGCCGGTTGACAGGCTTTCCATCATTCAGCGTTTTAAATCCGCAGAAGGCATAAGCCCCGTTTTAGACAGATTGGGCGGTCAAGCTTGGACGGCAAGCAAAGAAAAAGCGAAAAAAGCCATTGAAAAAATCGCCAGGGACTTGGTGGAAATGTATGCATGGCGGAAGGTTGCCAAGGGATTCGGTTATAGCCCGTTAGGAGAATTGTACCGGGAATTTGAAGCGAGTTTCGGTTTTGAAGAAACGCCGGATCAAGCGAAAGCCATTCAGGAAGTTTTGGCTGATATGGAGAAGCCGGAACCGATGGATAGGCTCGTTTGCGGCGATGTCGGTTTTGGAAAGACGGAGGTCGCTTTGCGTGCCGCGTTCAGGGCTGCCTGCGACGGCAGGCAGGTGGCCATGCTTTGCCCTACGACGGTGCTTGCCGAACAGCATTACCAGACATTCCGTTCCCGTTTGGCAGGATTTCCTGTCAATGTGGGATTATTGAGCCGTTTTGTGACCAAGTCGAAACAAACGGAAGTTTTGAATATGGCGGCAAAAGGGCAAATGGATGTTCTTATCGGCACACACCGCATTTTATCGAAAGACGTGGAACTTCCCAACCTTGGTCTGCTTATTTTGGATGAAGAGCAGCGTTTTGGCGTCCGGCACAAGGAACGGCTTAAACAAATGAAAAAAAATGTCGATGTGCTTACGCTCACCGCAACCCCCATTCCCCGCACTTTGCAGCTTTCCATGTCGGGCATACGCGAACTGTCGGTCATTGAAACAGCTCCTTTGGAGCGTAAACCTGTTGCGACGCATTTGATAGGCAAGGATAAGAACGTGTTGCGGCAAGTTTTGGAGCGTGAACTGGAACGCGGGGGACAGATTTTTTGGGTTTATAACCGTGTGAACGGACTTGAGAAAATTGTTTCATACGTGCGGGAACTTGTTCCGCATGCCCGTGTCGGCATGGCTCACGGGCAAATGGGGGAAAAAGAGCTTGAAACCACCATGCATATGTTTTGGCATGGGGAATTGGATGTGCTTGTTTGTACGTCAATTATTGAATCCGGGCTTGATTTTCCCAAAGCGAATACGCTTATTGTGGACCAAGCCCAGCTTTTCGGCTTGGGGCAGTTATATCAGCTTCGCGGGCGTGTCGGACGTTCCGACAGGCAGGCATATGCGTATTTTGTGGTCAATGATTTACACCATTTGACTGAAATCGCGGAAGAGCGTTTGCGTATCATCTTGGAAATGGATTACCTTGGAGCGGGTTTTCAAGTCGCTATGGAAGATTTGCGTTTGAGAGGGGCGGGCAATATTCTTGGAGAAGCCCAGTCAGGGCACTTGGCGCGTGTAGGGCTTGACATGTATTTGGAAATGTTAGAAGAAGCAGTTGCAAGGGCGAAAGGAGAAGGGGAAGCGCTAAGAAGCCAAGATGTTGAAATCAATCTCGGTTTGCCTGCTTATATTCCGGAATCGTATATTGAAGACGGAAAAGAACGCTTGAAATATTATAAAATGCTTTCTTGCGCTTTTGAGAGCAGCCGCCGGAACAGCATCGAAATGGAACTTCGCGACAGGTACGGGCAGCTTCCTTCCGAACTTCTGACTTTTATGGAAGTTTTGGATTTCAAATATGAAATGAAAAACATAGGCGTGTATAAAGCGGATATTTATGCCGATAGGGTGAAAGTCAGCTTTATGGACGGACAAAGAAAGGTTGAGGCGGAAACATTGATTAAATTCATTCAAAAATATACGGAAAGTGCAAAACTTCATCCTCCCGCAAGCCTTGAAATCCAATTGAAAGATTTTGTCGGCAAAGAGGATGGCAATGCCGAAATCATTTGCAAAGCAAAAAATCTATTGCTTTCTTTAAAAGAAAAATAGCGGAGATGATATGAAAAAGGGTATGGCTTTTATCGCGGTAATCGTTTTTTTACTTGCATTGAATTATGAAAAACTATTTTCACTTTTTGAAAAAAATGATGTCAATGTGTTGGCAAAAGTAAACGGGGAAGAGATAACCCTTGAAGAAGTTGAAATATTATATGATATGCGCAATGTGCATTTGAACACTCCGGCTCCCGATGTGGACAGGGTGCAACAGGAATATGCGGAAATTCTTTACAATAGGATAAAGCAGGTTCTTGTTTCTCAGGAACTGGAAAAAAGAAATGTTGCGGTTACCGATGAGGAAGTCCTGCTATTGGAAAACAAAGTCAGGGAAAGTTATTTGGGAGTGCTTGATGAAAATCAGACTTTCGAAGAATATTTAAAAGAAAACGGCATCAATTATCATGAATGGCTCAAACAAATCAAATCACAGCTGGAAAGCGACAAGCTGCATGCCCTGCTTATGAAAGAAATTCCGCTTGGTTCCGAAGAAACCCTGCGTTATGCCGAAAAAATCAAACAGGAACAAAAGAAAGATTTCGTCAAAATTCAATTCTTTTTATTGAAAGCAAATCAGGAACTTTTAAACGAAATTCAGCATGACACGACTTTTTCACGGGAGAATGTCGAAAAAAACGGTTTTTCCGATTTAGCGTTTATTGAACATTTTGAGGGAAAAGGCGCTCAGGTTTTTCAGTCTCTTTTTGACAGCGACAGTTTGCCGGAACAATACAAAACCGTTCTTGTTTCCATGGAACCGAACACATTTTCCCGTATTCTGCATGAGGACGGCAGTTGTTATGTTTTGTATCTGGAAGATAAGCAAAGTTTGAAGGAAGATGATGCCGTTGACCTTTATCTGCTTGCGGAAGAAAGATTGTTGCAGGAAAAATTGCCGCAGGTTTTTGCCGATTGGCTTTCAAACGCCGTAAAAAATTCCGATATCCATTTGGCACGGTCTTTTGACCCCAATAAGTTAACAAAAAATGTGGATATTAATAATTTGTTGAAATTACAAGAAGTTTTAACGGAAACGGAAAATTAAGCACTCAATGTTTGCTTATATTTAAAAAAAGGATTAGAATAAAAAAAATTGTGTGAGGGCGTCCTTTGAAAATAATCACAGTATTAATCGCTTTAGGTTTTTTATTTACTCCTGACTTGAGTTTGGCAAGTTCGAGAGCTTCAATCGTCGCCACTATAAACAGCGATATGATTACAGCTTTGCAGCTTGAAAAAAATGTTCGGTTGGCATTGCTCGCCAAAGGCGTTGACCCTAATAAAGTCAGTCCCGGCGAATTGAAAGATATTAAAAAATCCGTGTTGGACGATTTGGTTAAAGAATCCATTCTGATACAGGAAGCAAAAAATCAAAATATTGATATCAGCGATAAAGATGTTGAAAAAGAAATTCAAAATTCCATCGATAAAGCCGGCATCTCAAAGGAAGCTTTTTATGCCGATTTGGCAAAACAAGGTTATGATGAAAAATTTTACAAGGATAAAGTTAAAAAATCATTATTGACGCAAACTCTCATAAACAGAAACGTGCTTCGTAAAATCATTGTGACCAATGATGAAATTTTGGAATTTTACCTTGCCAACGGCGGACAAATTACGGGAAAGGCGAATGTCGCACTGCTTGTTTATCCTAATGGCGAACAAATGGATATGCATTCTGAAAAATTGCTGGATAATCCCCGCAGGTTTGAAGATGTTGCAAAAGATATTTCCGTCGGGCCTTCTGCGGATAAAGGCGGCGTTTTAGGGGAAATGGCTGTTTCCGACCTTGCCGTGCCTGTGCAGTCCGCTATTCAGGGTTTGGATGCCGGTGAGGTTTCAAAGGTATTTTCTTTGAACGGCGCGTATGCGCAGGCGAAAGTGCTGTCCAAAACAACATCAAGCGATAATTTGGCTGAAATCATCGATCCCGCCGTTGTTGCGAAAATTCGTGACGGATTGCGCATGCAAAGGGTTGGAAATAAAATTGAAGAATATATAACGGGCTTGGAAAAAAAAGCTATTGTAACCATAAGATAGGGCGGTATTATGAATTTAATCGAACTTGGCACCATATTTCGTGAAAAACGCCAAAGTAAAAATTTAAGTATAGCTGATATATCAAAGGCGATTAAAATACCCCAGCAAAGTTTGATAGCTTTGGAACAAGGTGATTTGGGATTTATCGGTTATGAAACGTATTATAAGAATTTTTTGAAATGTTACGCTGTGTATTTAGGGTATGATGTTGAAGAATATCAACAACTCATTAAAAATGTTGATGAATTTTCCGAGCAAATCGCACCTCCTAAAAGTTTGGAAGTCCAGCTTGCGGAAACGCAGCCGGAACTGGCAAAACCCCGGGGCAGAAAATTGGCTGTTCA
>DONZ01000129.1 GCA_003512875.1 Desulfovibrio sp.
AACGGCATCGAGCGTACCGGTTTTGCGAAAATCCCAATGGATGAAGCGTTGACGGAAGTTTGCCTCGACCTTTCCGGACGGGCATGGCTTGAATGGCGCAATGACGAGCTCTTGCCCCCTGTCATCGCCGGAGATGAAAAAGATATTTGGCGTGAATTTTACAAAGCATTCGCAAGCAGCGCGAAAATGAATTTGCACGTACAATTCCTCTATGGCAAAAACGGACACCACCTGCTTGAATCCGTAGCAAAAGGAATAGGCAAAGCCCTGCGCCGCGCTGTTGTTATCAATGATGAAACTGCCACAAGCACAAAAGGAAGTTTGGATTTATGAAAAAAATACTTTTGCTCGCCCTTGCCTTCATAAGTCTATGTGCGGCAGCCTGCCGCGAACAAGCGATAATCCCCGCGCTTCCCGCTCCCGTGACCATGGCCGTAGCCCCTTACAACCAGCCCACGAACGAGGCGCAGCTCTTGGCAGGCTACATTCCCAAAGAGCAAGGACTCGCCTCCGCAGTCGATTTCGCCCGGTATAACGAGCTGCTGAAAGCAAAGCTCCAAAAAACCCAAAGGAACTATATCTTTCTAACCCAAAGCGATTTAAGCGTTTCCATTCAAAGAGACAGCAAGAACCGCCCCAATGTTCTTGCAACATGGGCAAAAATCGCCCAAGATAAAAACGCCGATTACATCCTTGTTCCGCAAATTTTGGAACATGAAGAAAAACAAGGGGTAGGCGGAGATGTTTTCTCCCCCGCCCGTCTTATAGCGGATTTTTACCTTGTCAAAGCCCTGCATCCGGAAACGGAATCAAAAGACGGCTTTTTGCAAGCCCGCTCCCATTATCAAGAAATAAGCTTTATTAAGGTCAATGCGTCCGGTGAGGATTATGTCACCCCGAGACAGCGCCAAAACATCATTTATTTTGTCAATGAATCTATGAACAAGATGATACATGAATTTCATTTATCATTGCAATAGGATGCTTATATGATTATTTTCCCTGCGGTGGATTTGAAAAATGGCAAAGCCGTGCGTTTAAAACAAGGAAAAGCGGACCAAGTTTCCGTTTTTTCCGACGACCCGGTGCAAATGGCGAAGCATTGGCAAAGCCTCGGAGCCGAATACCTGCATTTAATCGATTTAGACGGCGCTTTTGAAGGAAAAAGCGTCAATGCGGAAATTGTCAAAGAAATTTGCCAAAAACTTGATATTCCCGTCCAGCTCGGAGGCGGAATACGCTCGGAAGAAATTGCTGATTTTTGGCTCAATTTAGGCGTAACCCGAATTATTATCGGCACAATGGCTCTTGAAAATTTTGCCCTGTTTGAAAAAATTTGTAAAAAATACCCCGGCAGAGTGGGTGTTTCCTTGGATGTTCAAGGAAAAAAACTCAAAACAAGAGGCTGGGTCGAAGATTCCGGCAAAGAAATTGATGAAATTCTGCCAAAACTGCAAAATGCCGGCTGCGCCTTTATCATTTATACCGATATAGAACGGGACGGCATGCACAGCGAACTTAATTTTGCCGAAATTGAACGCCTTGCGAAACTTTGCCCTCTGCCCCTTATTGCCGCGGGCGGAGTTTCCACTATGGAAAGCGTTAAAAAGCTTTTGCCTCTTGCAAAAAATTCTTCACTGCAAGGAATTGTTTCCGGACGCGCAATTTACGAAGGCACGCTTGATTTTAACGAAGCGATAAATTTTATTAAAAAAAATTAAATTTACCAACCAAATAATTTATTATGAAGTTTTGGGCAGTTAAACCATCTACAAAAAGTCTAGATTTTTTCAAAATAGCCTAAAGGCTTTTTGCACACTGCCGATAATATTTTTGTTGAAACGACAGTCCAATACTAAAAGCGCCAACTTGGACTTCCGTTTTCTTCAGTGAACGGCTATGGAGGTTCTTATGAAGATAAGCAATAACAACGGATTTGAAACATATCCCATCGGCTTGAATGAAATTTCTTCCGCAAGTAAAATTGCAAAGCAGGAAGAAACAAAAAGCATTTTGCCGAATCAGCCGGCTCAGGATACGGTTTCTCTTTCCGAAGACGCAAAATATCATGCGCTGGCGAAAATTGAAGCTCTTGAAACACCTGATATTCGTACGGATAAGGTTCAGCGCCTCAAAACCATGATTGCAAACGGTACGTATGAATTTAATAGTATGGATACGGCAAAAGCCATTGTAAAAGACCTTTTTGCGCACAAGGAATTGCTTTTAGCGAACTAAATTTTCACAAACGGTTTAACGAAAGGCGGGATATTTTCCCGCCTTTCAGCTTTTAATAGCATAAAGCGCCCGTGCATTGTTTCCAAAATCATACAGCGTTTTTATTTCAAAAAATGCATAAGAAGAACATAGTTCCCGCAAAGCCCGCCCTTGGTCATAACCGTGCTCAAGCAATATCAAACCGCCTTTCCGAAGAATTTTTTCACCCAAAGCAAGAATTTTTTCCGCATGATACAATCCTTGTATTCCTGCAAGAGAATTGCCTGAAACAAGGGCTGTTTTGGGTTCATATCCTTTTACCCCCTTATCCAATATCTCATATTCATAATCAGGAATATAAGGAGGATTGCTGATAAGACAGTCGATTTTAGCTGTATGCAAAATCTCGAGTTCAAGCTTTTCAGAAAAATTCGTATCCGTAAAATCAGCCGTAAAAAAAGCGCATTTTTCTTGCAGACCCAGATTTTCGGCATTTTTTCGCGCAAGTTCCACGGCTTTTGGGTTTATATCGATTCCGACGCCGCAAGCGTTTCCGCATTCTTTTAATACGGATAATAAAATACAGCCGGTGCCTGTTCCCAAGTCAACAATTTGAAAATTTGATATTGCGCACGTTTTTTCCGAAGTATTCTCATTGTCTTTTTGGAAATAATAGAATTTTATCGCCTCATCCACTAAAATTTCCGTATCGGGACGCGGAATAAGCGTTGAATTATCCACAAGAAAATCATACCCGTAAAATTCTTTCCGCCCGACAATATATGCCAACGGCTCGCCATTTTTTCTTCTTTCAAAACAAGTTAAAAACGTTTCACGCTCCGATGCCGTCAGTTCGTATTCCTTATGGGATAAAAGAAAAACCTTATCTTTTTCCAACACAAAAGACAAAAGATGATACACTTCATTTGCCGCGTCGGCTAACCGTTCCATGCCGCAATCAAAGGAATTTTTCCCTTTTGCCTGCAAACAGGCGAAAAGTTCCTTGGCATATTCCGAAATAATGAAATGGATTGAAAACGTTTCCATAAAACCCTTCATTCCCTATTGTGAAAAATATCTTATCCCCAAACCCCCAATAAAATGAAAACCGTTTCCAACATAAAAAATAATGTGTGAAAAAGCAACGTTCAAAACATAGTCCCGAATTTTCATTTATGCGCAGTCATTCCATTGCAGAATTAATATGTTGATTTTATAAAATTTTTTATCATTTAATTTGATTAAACACAAAAAATATAAAAAAAGTTAAAATATGTGAAAATATATACTTGCAATAATCTCAAAAAAGGATAAGATGATGGTAACAATAAAATTGTGCTTTACAAATTTTATTAGGGAAATTTTAACAAGGAGAGTCGTATGTCTCAACATGATGAAAGCATCGTTATAGACAGAGCGAAAAGTAGTTGGTCTGATCTTTGGAAGAAAGAAGACTATTGGGCAATTTGGGTTGGTTTAGCCATCGCATTCTTTGCAATGTTTTTAATCCTTCCTTCAAAATCTGATTTCGTGCAAAAAATCCAAGCTCAGAATGACATCATTTCAGTAGAAAAAGCAAAACCATACGATACTGTTGCTTTAGTCGAAGCTAAAAAAGCTAAAAAAGCAATTATGGGTGGTTCTTTGCCTGCAATGAAAGAATTTAAATCTTATTTTGCAACCCCTAAAAAATGGAGCGGCAATCCTTTGGATTCCATGGTTCTTTCAAAAGAACAAGCTGACGCTTTGAATGCTGACAAAATGGATAAAGTAAATGAAGCCAAAGCTGCTGCAGCTGCCGCAAAAGAACTTGCCGTCACTGCCGATACCTTGGCTCAGGAAGCTAACTACCAAAATGCACAGCTCAATGCTGAAGCGGAAGAAGCGATCACCGCTTGGCAAAAAGCTGACAAAGCTTCTTCAAAACTTCAGGAAAAATTGGCAAAACCTTATAATCTTTTCCCTAAAATGATTATGCTCGGTATCGGTATCGCCCTTATCATGAGTATCGGTATCTTCTTCATGGGATTCAGCGTTGCGAAGTTCCTTATCGGTTTTGTCGGCGTATTCATTCTCTGCGTAATCGCTAACATTTTGGGTAAACACGCAGGCATGAGCTACTACGGATTGAATGCTGAAATTTGGTCTATCGTTCTCGGTATGCTTATCGCCAACACAATTAAAACTCCAAAATGGATGATGCCTGCCGTTCAAGTTGAATACTACATCAAAACCGGTCTTGTTCTTCTCGGTGGTGAAGTTCTCTTCACAAAAATCGTAGCCATCGGTATTCCCGGTATCTTCGTTGCCTGGATCGTAACGCCTATCGTTCTTATTTCCACTTATATCTTCGGTCAAAAGATATTAAAAATGGAATCCAAGACATTGAACATCACGATTTCTGCAGATATGTCCGTTTGCGGTACTTCCGCCGCTATCGCAACAGCTGCAGCCTGTCGCGCTAAAAAAGAAGAACTTACCCTTGCCGTTGGTCTTTCACTCACCTTTACGGCAATCATGATGATCGCTATGCCGGCTCTCATCAAGGCTATCGGTCTTGACCCGGTTCTTGGCGGTGCATGGATCGGCGGTACTATCGACTCAACCGGTGCTGTTGCCGCTGCAGGAGCTTTCCTTGGCGATACAGCAATGCAAGTTGCAGCTACCATTAAGATGATCCAAAACGTGCTTATCGGTGTGACCGCATTCTTCGTCGCTATTTACTTCACAACAAGAGTAGAACAAACTGCCGACGGCAAAGTCAGCCCAATGGAAATTTGGCACAGATTCCCTAAGTTCGTTCTTGGCTTCTTAGGCTTGTCCATCCTTCTTTCCTTCATGAGCGCAAGCTATGGCTCAGACCTTGCTTACTCCATCATTGACAAGGGTGTTGTCGATGTAACCAAGGGTCTTCGCGGATGGTACTTCGCTCTCGCGTTTATCTCCGTCGGTCTTGCTACCAACTTCCGTGAACTTGCGGTGTACTTCAAGGGCGGAAAGCCATTCATCCTTTACGTTTGCGGTCAAACATTCAATATCTGCCTGACCATTCTCATGGCTTGGATCATGTTCGACCTCGCATTCCCGGAAATCAAGGCTTCCCTTTTGCAATAATGAACGGTTAGCCTAAACCATAAAGGCATGCGGTTTTCCGCATGCCTTTTTTATTTAACCGCTGAAAATTCAAATTAATAAAAAATGCTTGACAGTTATAAAAAATCAATATAAACAAATCTCGTTGAATATGGTTTTGCCGTTTTCAATGTTGCATTTATGCAACCTGTTATATACAGACGAAATTTATTGGTATATAGCCGGGTGGTCTTATTTGGCCTCCCTTTTTTTATTGCAAAAAATAAGGAAAAGCATGAAACCGGAAGAAAAAAATATCGGAAGGGCGAAGCTGCTGGACATTGTCCGGGAAGCTGCCGCTGTTGCCGTAAAAAGTTTCAATCTGAATATTTGGGGAATTGAACTTCTTGGCAGCGGAACCCGTCCTGTCGTGCGGATTTTTGTTGACACCCCATGGGAGAATAAGAGTATTCCATTCATAAAACCGCTCACACGCGAAGAAAAAAGCAGACAAAAATCTGTCCACCCCATGGCACGGCAAAAAAATCAAGAAGAAGCCGAAGAAAATCTTTCCGAAGAATCCGGTGTCAATATTGACGACTGCGCTGAAATTTCCCGTCTTGTGGGACTCAGCCTGGAAGTTGAGGACATTTTTGCCGACGCATGGATATTGGAAGTTTCATCTCCGGGGCTTGAACGGACGTTTTTTGAAATAAGCCAATTGCGTCCTTACATAGGACACCCTCTTGATATTACTCTTGAAACGGCACACAAGGATTTTGAAAACAGAAGAAAATTCACCGGAACATTGAAAAGCGTCCAAGCAAATGCATTCACCCTGACTTTGGATTCTCCGAACGGAACAGAATGCGTCATTGATTGGGAAAATGTAAAAAAAGCCCATTTGATACATGTTTTTCCGGAAACTACTCTCAGCAAAACAAATTCACGCAAATAAATGCGGAGGCTAACACATGAATTTGGAATTAAAAAAAGCGATTGATCAAATCAGCAAAGACAAAGGCATTGATCGGGCACAGCTAATCACAACCTTGGAAGACGCAGTAAGGACTTCCGTTGAACGCAGATACGGCGATGATTTGGATGTCGAAGTCCGTTTCAATGAAGACACGGGAGAAATTGATATTTATCAATTTAAAATCGTTGTGGAAGAAGTTGAAAACGAATTGACGCAAATCACTCTTGCCGAAGCTCGTGAACACGATCCCTCTGTTGGTTTGGATGATGAAATGGGCTTCCGCATGAAAATTGACGACCTTGGCAGAATTGCGGCACAATCCGCCAAACAGGTCATTATTCAGCGCATGCGTGATGCCGAACAAGAACAAATTTATAATGAATACAAAGACCGTATCGGCGAAATTGTCAGCGGAATAACCCAGCGCCGTGACAAGGGCGGCTGGATTATCAACCTTGGCAGAACAGAAGCGCTCCTGCCCAAGGACGAACAAATCCCCAAAGAACATAATAAACGCGGCGAACGCACCCAAGCTCTCATCATTGATGTAAAAAAAGACGGAAGAGGTCCGCAAGTCATTATTTCCCGCGCCCACAGGGATTACCTCGCAGCCTTATTCCGCTTGGAAGTTCCGGAAGTTGACGACGGAACAGTCCAAATCATGGGTGTTGCCCGCGACCCCGGATCCCGTGCTAAAGTCGCAGTCCTCACACGTGACAGGGATGTCGACCCGGTAGGCGCCTGTGTCGGTGTACGCGGCTCACGCATTCAAAATATCGTGCAGGAGCTCCATGGCGAACGCATTGACATCGTCGTTTGGAACCAAGACATCACGGTATATGCGAAAAACGCCTTGGCACCAGCCGTCATTACGAAAATTGTCGTGGACGAAGCTGAAAACCTGCTTGAAGTAACCGTTCCGGACGAACAGCTTACCAATGCCATAGGACGCAAAGGACAAAACGTAAAGCTTGCGGCTAAGCTTTTAGGTTGGAAAATTGATATTTTCTCCGAAACACGCTATAAGGAAGCCAATGGAATCGGCCGCGGCTTGGAACAAATTGCCAGCGTTGCTGAAATCAGTGTCGAACAACTGATAAAAGCCGGTTTCCAGAATTTAGACGATTTGCGCAATGCAAGCGATGAAGAAATTTCCGAAAAATTATCATTAACCCAAAACCGTATTGCGGAACTTCGTTCAGCAATCAGTTTCCTTACCCCCGTGATCGAGGGTAATGAAGAATAACGGTTCAACCTGTTTTTTTGGCAAAATGAAAAAAGAAAAACATATACCGATGCGAATGTGTGTATTTTGCAGAAAGAAATTTGCCAAAAAAGACAGTATACGTTACGTGTTTTCCCGAGAAAACGAGGAACAGTATGGGGGAACACTTGAGGTGGATTTAGCCCAAACAAAAGAAGGGCGTGGCTATTATGTTTGTTCCTCAGAAGAATGCCAACAAAAAATTACCCAAAAAGGCTCTATCCGTCGCAAGCGTAAAGGGGCATAAGATTATGAGTGAAAAAATGAAAATAAAAGAAGAATTCCATCCTGAAATGTGGTATAATTTAATCACCACAAAAAACCACGCCAAACAAATCAGGAGGAATTCCTCATGGCTGATTATACAACAAATACAGGCGTTATGAAAAGAGAAATTTTCAAGTTCACACAGAAAATTTCGGAGGGTATGGCACGGCCATTCCAGAAATTTGCTGCCGATGTGTGCTACGGTGCCATGGCCTCAAAGAGCTGCTTGATTTCAGAGATGGCTCAGGCATTGCAGGAAGATACACAGAAAATTAACACGATTGAACGGCTGACCCGGCATCTTGGCAACGAGGTTCCTGAAGCGGTTCGGGGTAATTACCTGAACGTGGCAACAAAATATTTGCCGGAAAGCGTGGTGGTCCATATCGATGACAGCGATGTCGTAAAACCCTGCGGAAAGGCATTTGAGGGGATTGACCGTGTGCGAGATGGTTCCAAAAGCACACAGACCAAGTCTGTCATGGGGAACGGATACTATGTGACCGAAGCTACCGCCCTCACATACTCAAACCATCCGGTGAGTGTTTTTTCAGAGGTTTGGTCTACTCAGTCCCCTGAATACACTTCCGGAGGACAATTTGAATATACAAAAAAGGCTGTCCGTGCCTGCGTGGACAAGTTGGGGCATGTGATTTTCGTCATGGACAGAGGCTATGATGACAATGACGTTTTTCGCCTGTTGGACAAGTATGAGCAGGAATATGTGATTCGACTTAAGCTGAACCGAAAGGTGCGAATTCAAGGTGAAAAGCATTCGATAGGAGAACTCTGCTCGAAATATAAGGGAAAATACAAAGCAAAAGTGATCTATCACGGACGGAAGCGAAAGGCCAGGCTGTCCGTTGTGAAGGGCTGTCTCAGTGGCTCTGACCGTCTGCTGTCCATTATCCTGATTTACGGCCTTTCTGGCCACCCCATGGTGCTGGCCACAAATCTCAACACCGATACCAAAGCGCAGCTGATCGCGGCAATGAGGCACTACTTCTCCCGCTGGAGGATCGAGGAATACTTCCGTTGCAAAAAGCAGATGT
>DONZ01000052.1 GCA_003512875.1 Desulfovibrio sp.
GACTTGGGGCAGTATTTGCGTCAGGCTTTCATGTATGAATTCAATCAGCGGGGTTTTGCCGTTCGGGATTTCAGCGCAAGGGACCTCATTATTAATGAAAACGGCAATGCCTATGGGATAAGCGACGGAACGTACAAGGTTTCCGTGCTTAAAAATAAAGCGGCTCTTGTTACCGGCACGTTTTACCGCGATGAAGAATATATTTTTATCAATGTCCGTCTGATACGGGGCAGTGACGGCATGGTTTTGCGGACGGCGCAAACCGTTATGCCCGTGACGCCCATAGTCGGCAGAATGACAAAAGTGAAACCGAAGCCTTTGCCTCCTGTTTTGCCAAGCACCTCCATAAAAGTAGTTCCCGGTGAATAGCATGAAAAAGTTTTTTATCGCCTTTTGTTTATGTTTGAGCGCTTGCTCGACTTCGCACACATATATCGAAGAATCCCCTTTCACTATGAGCAATTGGCGCATAGCCATTGAAAACAGAAATGCGGAACGCTATGAACTTGCGTATCAGTATTATTCTTTGGCTCTTTCATCTGCGCGCACGGAACCGGTTATTCTGCGTTTGAAAAGCGAAATGGAAGCTCTTGAAAGAACCATTCATGCAATGCGGTAGGAATTATTATGAAAAGAATAATCATCTTGACCCTTCTTTTGCTTTCAATGCTTATTCCTTTTACGGCAGCGGCGAATGATTTCAGCTCATCATTGAACAGGGCATTGTCAACGCTCTTGGGAACAGGATATGTTCCCGCCTGCGCGGATGAAATTGTCAATACCATGGATAAACAGCTTCTTGAATTGCTCGGCGAAAATTATACCCGTAAGAATTTAAGAATTATCATGACAGTACCTGTCAATATTAATGATTTTGAAAAGACCAATACCTTATCCCGTCAAATCGCGGAAGAAATCGCCAATAAGCTGAAAATAAAAGGGTATAGGACTTTTGAGATACGCAGGGGAACCGATATTGAAATTTTTCCCCATAAAGGCGAGTTCCTTTTGTCAAGAAAGCATGAGGAATTGCTCAGAACCGAATTTGAAGTCGAACTCGTGCTTGCCGGCACATATACGATAACAAGCCGTTCCGTCCGTTACAATTGCCGTTTGCTTCATGCAAGTTCCCATGAAGTGATCGCATCCGGAAACGGTACAGTGCCTGTTTATGCGGAGATTTACCCGTTGCTTGAGGAAGAGCCTGATGAAGAACCGGTATTGGCGCCAAGCGTGCGGACGAAATTATAAATTTTATTACGGACAACCGTAAGGGTTGAGGGGACAAGAGGGAGTTTTCCCTCTTTTTTTACAGCTTTTTTCTTGAGATTTTTACAAGTTCGGTATATGCTGTTTTCCATGAATAACTTTGAGTTAGCAGCGGCATTGCAGAAATTGTCCTATTCATTCATTCCGGTTTTGCTCGGAATTATTTTGCATGAAGTGGCGCATGGTTATGTCGCTTATAAAAAAGGCGATCCCACTGCCATGATGTTTGGCAGAATTACCCTGAATCCTTTGCCTCATATCGATCCCGTCGGGTTGATTGTTTTTGTTTTTACGGCGCTGTTCAGTCCTTTTGTTTTTGGCTGGGCCAAGCCGGTTCCGGTCAATCCCCGTTATTTTAAGAATATCCGCAGGGATATGATGTTTGTTTCCGTTGCGGGACCTGTGGCAAATCTTTTTTTAGCCTTGTTTTTTGCATTGTTGCTGCGGGTATTGCTTTTGTTTCCGAATGAAACGCTTATGGGGTTCGGTCCGTCCCTGGACTTCATCATCAATATGTGCGTTGTGGGAATATGGGCGAACATAGGTCTTATGTGGCTCAATCTTATGCCTATCCCTCCGCTTGACGGCAGCAAAATCCTTATGGGGATCTTGCCTGCAAAAATGGCTTATCAATTTGAAATGTTCGGGCGTTACGGCATGCTTGTTTTGATGCTGCTCATTTTTACAGGGCTTTTCAGCTATATCGTCATGCCTTTCATTCGTGGCACGGGATTTCTTATTTTGTCAATATTCGGTTTAAATTAGGAGAAAAATATGATTGAACAGACGGCGAAAATTCAAAATTCCTGCACGGTTTCCGGTATGCGTCCGACAGGACCGCTGCATATCGGGCATTATTTCGGAGCGCTGAAAAATTTTGTTGAAATGCAGGAAGATAATAAGGCTTTTTTCTTTGTGGCGGACTGGCATGCGCTTACCAGCGATTATGCGGATACTTCACGTATCAATGAATTTGTCGACGAAATGGTCCTCGACTGGCTGAGTGTTGGGCTTGACCCGAATAAATGTACAATTTTCCGTCAATCCCAAATAAAACAGCATGCGGAACTGCATTTGCTTTTTTCCATGATAACGCCCAACAGCTGGCTTGAAAGAAATCCGACCTATAAAGAACTGCAGCAGGAAATTTCAACAAAAGATTTGGGGAACTATGGTTTTTTAGGGTATCCGGTGCTTATGGCTTCAGATATTCTCATTTACCGTCCGAATTGGGTTCCGGTCGGGCAGGACCAGCTGCCTCATATGGAACTGACCCGCGAAATTGCACGCCGTTTCAATTACTTGTATGGGGAGACATTTCCGGAACCTCAGGCAAAGCTCACGCCTGCCGCGAAATGTCCCGGTCTTGACGGACGCAAGATGAGCAAAAGCTACGGAAATGGCATTTTCCTCAGCGATACCATGGAAACCATCGCTCCAAAAGTAAAATCCATGTTTACCGATCCTGCCCGTTTGCGCAAAAGCGATCCGGGAAATCCCGACGTGTGCAATTTATTTCCTTATCATGTTTTATTAACGGATGCGGATAAACAAAATGAGATACGGGAAGGCTGCAAAAACGCAAGCTTAGGCTGTGTTGAATGCAAAAAAATCTTTATGCAAAGTCTGGAAGCGTTTTTAGCTCCCATTCATGAAAGAAGAGCGGCGATCACCAAAGATTATATTCATGACGTGCTTGCGAAAGGCAATGAAGTCGCCCGCAAAAATGCGGAGGAAACCATGCGCACAGTCCGTCAGCAAATGAAATTGGTATAAGGGTATCCCATGCTTACGCATTCTAAAATGTGCGGTCTTGAAACGGCGAAAAACCGAATTGAACAGTATAAGCAGCAAGGTAAGAAAATTGTTTTTACAAACGGCTGTTTTGATATTTTGCATGTCGGACATGTTGATTTGCTGCAAAGGGCGAAAGAACTTGGCGATATTCTCGTGCTTGGTTTGAATAGCGATACGTCTGTGAAAAATCAGGGCAAAGGAGACGACCGCCCGTTTAATACGTATGAGGCGAGAGCTTTTGTGCTTGCGCATTTGGAAAGCGTGGATATTGTCGTTTCTTTTGATGAAGACACGCCTATAAAGCTGATTGAAGCGTTTGTGCCCCATGTCTTGGTGAAAGGCGGAGATTGGCGGATAGAGAATATCGTGGGCAGGGAAATTGTTGAAGACAATGGGGGCAAGGTTTATTCCTTACCGCTTATCCAAGGTTATTCAACCACAAATTTGGCTGATAAGATCGCAAAAACACATCACGTGTCGAAATAAGCCTTTTTCGGGTGCAGGGTATGGACGATTTGTTATTGTATTCAATAAACGGCTCTTATTTGGAAATAACCGCCCAAGGTGATTGGACAATAAAAAATCTTTCCCGGTCTGCACGGCAGGATTTGTACGAACGGCAAAAAGAAGTTTTATCCCGAATCCGCAAGGAAAAAATTCAGAAAATCCGATTGAAATACCATTCATCGACAGGTAGTGACCCGGCTTGGGGTTCTCTTCTCTTATCCTTTTTTTGTTCTCTTGCCGATGAGGCGGAAAAAAGAAAAATCGAATGCGACGCAGGGGCGCTGCCTCTGCAAATGCAAGAACTTATCGCTGTCAGTTATGCAAGTTCCGCTCCCCGTAACGCAAAACAAAAATCGGGCGGAAACCCTTTAACCCTGTTAGGTTCTTGGGCGTCCTATAAAATCCGGCAGATTAAAGCTGCAATGGATTTTGTCGGTGAAGTCGCCATCGCTTTGGTGCAGTTCGTGTCAGGCAAAGCCGCCGTCAGCTCCAAGGATGTTTGGCAGGAAATTTATCATGCGGGCGCTTCTTCCTTGCCTATCATTTCCCTTGTCAGCATATTGCTGGGGCTTATCTTGGCTTTTGTCAGCGCCATTCAATTACAGGTTCTCGGGGCTGAAATTTATGTTTCCTCTTTGATTA
>DONZ01000046.1 GCA_003512875.1 Desulfovibrio sp.
AACGGACAAATTCGCAAATAAAAAAATCGGTATCATGGGAGGGGCGTTCAACCCTTTCCATATCGGACACTTGCGCCATGCTATCGAAATTGCGGAAGAATTAAACCTTGACGCAATTGATTTGCTTGTCTCCCACAATCACCCGCATAAAAGCAAAGAGGGGCTCCTGCCTTTTGAAATGCGCGTCCAATGCATTGAAAAAAGCTTGCAGCATATTGATTTCATCCATATCAATCAAATAGAAAAAGAAATCCAGGGCAAATCCTATACCGACATAATTTTGACGGAATGGAAAAAATCACATCCTTTGGCGGCGCCCTATTTTTTAATGGGAATTGAAGATTTCAGCGCCCTGCCCACATGGCATAACGGGCTCAAGCTCCACGAAATCACCCGTTTAATCGTTGTCGCGCGGCATGGAAAAACAGCTCAGGATTTTTTTAAAATTGCAAAAACATATTGGAATAATTGCATAATTAAAGGAGAAAATGCGTCCTTACCCCTTCACGCGCAAAAAAAGGCGCAGCTTTACCTTTCAGAACAGAAAAATCCGCCTCAGCAGCCTGTTTGCACCTTCATCGATATTCCGACCCTGAATATCGACGCGACAACCATACGCAAATTATGGTGCAGCCGACACAATATCAGCGGTCTTGTTCATGACGGCGCAATACGATTTCTTGATGAGAACAAGGAAATCGTCAAAAAATACTGGGCATGAAAATTTTCTAAAATTTTCCTTTACAAAGCATGCGCTATATCCTAAATAAGAACTCGCAGGCTCAGTCTGCCTTTTTGTGTTTAAATTCAGCTATGTTATTGGTGAAAAATGAAACTCTATAAAAGCCTTTGTGTCTATTTTGCCACAATATGCGTTATTTCAGCTATCAGCACCCTTTTGTTCACATTTTCAACATTCGATTTTGTGCATATTGCGTTTTTAAGCGCTCCCGTATCTGTTTTTTCCGTAAGCATGGTCGGGCTTGTCGCCAGTTTTGTCATGTACAAAAGCACGCAGCAGACCCTCATCATTTTGCTGAAACGCCGATCAGGACGCGTTTATGCGGAGCTTCTGCACCATAAAATGCGCCTTATCGATGTTATTGACGGAAAAAGCTATGTCGATATTGAAAAATACCTCTATCCCAAAGACGCTTTCATCAAAATCAAAAAGCTTCTTTACGATGAATACTTCGCGCTTTTCTCCTATGACCCGTTTTTCAAAAACACGAAGTCATACAAAGCGGTTACGGACTTCAATTCCCTGCACCAAGACCTGCTCAACTACCTGCGCTCGCAGCATATTGACAACATTGAATACAACAACCTGAAAATCCTTTACCAAAAAGTATACAGACAACCTATCGTCGCCGATACGCCCGCGGAAAACTTCAACCACCCCGACATTATCGAGGCCATGGAAAATTTCCGTTCCGGCTTGGATTACGCCTTGTTCAATGCCGACACCATCATGACCTTCATCGACAAACACCTTGAAGCCCTTGATGAATACTTCCACACCGGCGAACCATGGACAAACATTAAAGAACGTTTCAATCAGGAATTTCAACACTGGGTTCAAAATCCGGAAGAAAACTAACAAAAGGGGGAACTCGTTCCCCTCTTTTTTTATACGTATGCAAGAAAAACTTATCCTTTTACAAAAAGAACTGGGCTACACATTCAAAAATCCGGAACTGCTCACAACAGCATTGACGCACAGTTCCTATATCAACGAAAATTCCTGTACCGAACATAATGAACGGCTTGAATTTTTAGGGGACGCAATTTTGGAAATCCATATTTCCGAAGAATTGTACAAACGTTTTCCAAATGCGCGCGAAGGAATTTTAACCCATTTCCGCTCCGCTCTTGTCAATGAAAAATCCTTGGCGGAACTTGCCGGACAGCTCCGCATTTCCGATTGTCTGCGGCTTGGCATAGGTGAAGAAAATCAAGGCGGCAGAACGCGTCCGGCTCTCATTGCCGACGCTTTGGAAGCTGTTTTGGGCGCGATTTATTTGGACAGTGATTTTGAAACATCGAAAAAAATCGTGCTTTCGTTATTTAAAAAGAAATTTCCCAAACAGGAAACAGTAATTCAGAAAAAAAGCTATAAAACGCAGCTGCAGGAATTCACACAAGCCCATTTTCACTATACCCCGGAATATGAACTTGTTTCCAGGTCAGGTCCGGAACACGACAAAACCTTTACGGTACGCTATGATTCGCCTCAAGGTTTTGCAATCACGGCAAGCAGCAGCAGCATCAAGAAAGCGGAACACCAAGCGGCGAAGCTTGCTCTTGAAAAATATCGGAAACTCGTTGGTGAATTTAAATAAAAAAGTCTATTCACAATACAATGAATAGACTTTCAACATGTATACAAGACTATGCACATCCTTAAAACCTCCTCTCATATGCAAAAACGCACACAAGATTATAAGGATACAATTAATAAGCATATTACTCAGGGACTTCTTCTGCCAGTGACGGCAGAAGAAAATCTCTGGTATACCTTATACCTAGGCGGAGAACTAAAACTAAGAACAACCTTAGTTTAGCAAATATGTTCCTAAATATTATCCTATTAACTGCAAAGCCATTTGCGGTAATTGGTTTGCTTGTGAAAGCATGGAAACCGCAGAGTTGCTGAGAACTTGGTTTCTGACAAATTCTGTCATTTCCGTTGCGACGTCTACGTCGGAAATTCTGGATTCTGAAGCTTGGACGTTTTCCGCCTGAATGGAAAGGTTGCTGATTGTCGCTTCCAGACGGTTTTGCATAGCACCAAGGTGGGCGCGGATATTATCCTTTGACACAATAGCTCTGGTAATGGCGTCAAGCGTCAGCTGCGCCATTTCCTGCGTTGAAATGGAAAAACCGCCGTTTGTCTTTGAAGCTTCGCCTGCGTTGTTTCCGAGACCTAACGCTGATGCGGTGGTACAACCGATTTTAATGTAATAGTAGTCTTCGTCGGAATCGTTGCCTGTACCGAAGTGGATCTTAAGCTTGCCGACAGAATTTAAACCGCTTCCGTCGTGGGTATCGTCACTTAATGTACCGTCAAGCAATTTGATGTTATTGAAGTCTGTCGCCATGGAAATACGAGTGATTTCCGAAGCCATTGCCTGATATTCAGAATCAATCATAGCACGTTGGACAGAGTCGTACGTACCGGTGGAAGCTTGTTCCGCAAGCTCTTTCATGCGGATGAGCTTTTCGTCGATGGTTTGCAAAGCACCATCAGCCGTTTGAATCAAGGAAATTGCGTCGTTGGCGTTACGCACACCTTGATGTAATGTTGAAATATCTGAACGCATAAGTTCGCGAATTGCAAGACCTGCTGCGTCGTCTGCCGCCGTACCGATACGTAAACCAGATGACAATCTCCGAGTTGAAGTTGAGAGTCTGTTATAGTGAGAATTCAAGTTTCTCGCTGTGTTCATTGCCATCATGTTATGATTTACAACTAATGACATAATTCACCCCTCCTAAGATTTAGGTATGCCTTTAGTACAGCAATGAGCATGCCAAAATATTTTTATACAATATTTTCAATATATTACTCAAACAGTATTAACAAGTCTGCAAAATTTTCCCAGTTTAATCCATATTTTTGACTTAATCGGAAATTCTTTCTCTCCCCGATTTTATTATAAGAATTTAAATTTAAAGAAAAATTTTCCTAACCGCGCCATGACTGAATATTTTGCTTTACACTTTTCCCAAGCCTTATTATGCTCGTTTAACATTAATATATTTAACAAATCAAAAAGAGGCAGCCGTGAGAACCCAAGCCAAAAAGAAAACGACAAAAAATACTTCCCGATATTCAAAACCTGAAAACACAGCAAAAAACAAAATTTCTACTAAAAAATCTCCCGCACATTCCGGAATAAAATTAAAAGATACCCCGATTAAAAATACTCCGACTAGAGATACTCCGACTGATGAAAATTTCGCCATTCCTCATTTGGAAATAGAAGAACTCGCCTATAACGCAAAACTGAGCCCTATTCATTATCAGCCCACGGAAGAAAAAAAAGCTCTTTTGGGTTCACTGCAGCCCATTGAAGGGTTCAAGCCTGAAATTCTCGCACCTGCCGGTGACAAAGCGTCTTTTTTGGCAGGACTTGCCGCAGGAGCCGACGCGGCCTATGTGGGATTAAAAAACTTTTCCGCCCGTGCCGGAGCCGACAATTTCAGCATTTCCGAACTTTCACAAATGGTCAATCTCGCCAATGAATACGGAAAAAAAATCAATGTCGCTTTCAATTCGCTGGTGAAACCCAATGACATTCCGGCGGCGGGACGGCTTTTTAAACGGCTGGCGCGGGATGCCAAACCGAACGCCCTCATCATCCAAGACGCAGGACTTATCGATATTGCGCGCCAAGCAGGCTTTGAAGGTGAAATGCACCTTTCCACCCTTGCCAATATCACGCACCCGAAAGCATTGGAAAACGCCTATAACTTAGGAGCGGACCGGGTCATTCTCCCAAGGGAAATCAATATTGACGAACTCAGGCTTATTGCGGAAAACTGTCCTGAAAATTTAAGTTTGGAACTCTTTATCCATGGGGCATTATGTTTCTGCGTATCCGGACGCTGCTATTGGTCCAGCTACATGGGCGGAAAAAGCGGACTGAGAGGGCGCTGCGTACAGCCCTGCCGCCGTGTGTATAAGCAAAAATCCCGTGAAGGGCGCTATTTTTCAAGCCAAGATTTTTCTCTCGATGTTCTCGTCAAATCGCTTCTTTCCATTCCGCAGCTCAACTGCTGGAAAATTGAGGGCAGAAAAAAAGGCCCGCACTATGTTTACCATACGGTTTTAGCCTATAAACTTTTGCGTGACGAAGGAAACGCAGCCAAAAAAGAAGCGGAGAAACTTCTCGGAATGGCGCTCGGCAGAAAAAGCACCCATAGTCTTTTTCTCCCTCAAAACGAACAAGCGGTCACAGCGCCGGAAGAAAATACGGGCTCAGGACTTTTAGTGGGCAAAATCCAATTCGATATTGTGGAAGAAGCGAAAAGCAGCGCAAAAAAACAAGCGCAAAAAGATAAAAAAGCAAATAAAAATCAAAGCAGGCAAAATCTTTCCCTGCCTTATTTCAAACCCCGTATTCCTCTTATTCCGAAAGATCTGCTCCGTATCGGCTATGAAGACGACACTTGGCATTCAACCGTAAGCGTTACCCGCGCCATTCCCAAAGCAGGCACATTCACCATAAAAAGCGAACGCCACAAAACCCCGAAAGCGGGAACTCCGGTTTTTCTCATTGACAGAAAAGAACCCGGACTTATCGCGGAATTAAACACATGGGAAAAAAAACTGGATGCCGCCAAAGCCGTAAAAAGCAGTGCCGTGGAATTCACTCCCAATTTGCCCAAACCTTGCCGCGCGCGTAAACAGCTCAATATCAACGTGCGTGTTTCCCTTCCGCAAGGCAAAGAAACAAAAGCCGCAAGAACTTCATTGACCGGCTTATGGCTCAGCCCGAGCACGGTACGCGCTGTATCAAAAACCCTTGCGCCCCGCATTTCCTGGTGGCTTCCTCCTGTCATTTGGACAAACGAAGAACATATCTGGCAAAAAACCATCGCCGAAGCCATTAAAAACGGAGCCTTGCATTTTGTTTGCAATGAACCGTGGCAAATCGCCTTTTTCCAAAACTACCCCGCTTTCACCGCACGTTTTGAAAATTTCGGACAAGAAACAAAACAGGAAAAAGGCAAACCGAACAGTCCGGGCAGTAAGATAAAAGTTCCGAGAGGCGGAAAAAACAATCAGACGCAAACCATGTTTTCCTTGACTGCCGGACCATTCTGCAATGTGGCGAATGCCGCAGCCATAGCCCTTTTAAAACGCATGGGGTTTGATAACGCCATTGTGAGCCCGGAATTGTCCAGGGATGATTTTCTTTTGCTTCCGCGCCAGTCTTCCTTGCCTTTAGGTGTTGTTTTGGAAGGCTTTTGGCCCATGGGGCTTTCCCGCCACGACCCCGCATACCTGAAAAGCAATATCCCCTTTGAAAGCCCGAAAGGCGAACAGTTTTGGACCAAAAAATACGGGCAAAACCTTTGGATATATCCCGCTTGGCCTATGGATTTGTCCGGACACAAAACCGAACTTGAAAAAGCCGGTTACAGCTTTTTTGTCAAACTTGAAGAACATTGCCCCAATGAACAGGAAAGAAAATCCAGCGAATTTAACTGGAATAACGCATTATTATGAGAAATTCCTCCTTACGGAGGAATTTTTCATCCCTTTCTGCGTTTATATTTGTAAAAAATATCCCGTACCGTTTTAAAAGGCTTTTCGATTTTCCGTATGAAAGGACGGCTGTCCCTCTTCAATTTCAATACGCTCCTATACCAAGCAAATTGAAGCAAAAACTTTTTTCTTTTATTGTTCGCCGACATTTTCCTATACGGACCGCTTTGCCGTATCGCCAGCAGCTCTTCCGCAAAAACCGGAACTTCTTTCGCCATATCCCACCACAAATCAAGATTGGGGTAATAAAAAAACGTATAATCGTCCGCAACCCTGAATCCGTCGCTGTCCCACGGTTTCACGGAATAATGGATAATTTCGGGAGAATCCAAACCGTCATAAAACCCTTCACCCGCAAACGCTTCCGGCTGTTCTTTCCATTTCTTTTTAATTTTTTCCGGCGATACCGTATTGTGCCACATCAAATTCCACCTATACGGCAAAATTTTCACTTCGTCTTTAAAAACCGCGTTCAAGGCATCCTGGTCCGGACACAAGACCTGATACGCATTCAAAAAACGCATGACTTTTTCCTGTATGTTTTCTTTCCGCCAATTCTCCATATCAATCAGCATGACACCTGAATTGAAATAGCAAAAATGCCGTTCAAAAGAATATTCCCCCTCCCCTTTGGAACATTTCAGCCTATGTTTCAACTGCGGAAAATTCGGAACGGCTGCAAGCGTTTTACCCCCCAAATCCTGCACCATGAAAGCGCGGATATCCGTATTCACCAGCGTGTCGCCATCCAAATAAACGGCACGTCTGACATTTAGGGGCAAAAATTGCGCTGCCATTATCCGGTAATAGGCAGAAAAATTTTTCCGCCAACGCGGAAAATCAAGAAAAAGCCTGTCGTCAAGAAAATGCAGTTCAACGGATACGGGATAAATTTCCTTTAACTGTTTTTCCAGTTCATTGATTTTCTGTATTGTTTCCTCTGAAAGAAAATCCGTCAAAATATGAAAGCAATATGCTTCTTCGCACGCTTCATCCGCATTGCCGGCACATAAAACAGTACGCCCCCGTTCCTTATACGAAACGTTTTCATCCGTATTTCTGACTATGCTTGTCATGCAAACGCAAATATAAGGAATATATTTTTCATTTCCATTAAAAATAATATGATACATGCCATCCTCGTTTGTTTAACGCATCAACTATACCGAGTTACAGGAAAATTGCAAGAAAACTCCCCCTTGGGAACGGGAAACGCCCTTCAAACTCTTTTCTTTACATTTTACAAAATTACACCTATACTTCATCTTCATCATTCACAAAAAGGAGCTATCCATGGCTTACGATATCCGTTTAGTAAAAATCGTCACAGGCGAACTCACAATCGGTAAATACGACGCAGAAGCGAAAGCGCTTACCGAAGTCGCCATTATGCAAACCGTTCCTTCCCAGCAAGGCGGCGTACAAATCATGCTTCTTCCTTATGGTTATCCATTCGAGCAAGAATTTTGCGGTAAAATCGAAGAAAAGCATTTTCTCTACGTGTACTCAAAAGTTCCGCAGGAAATTACGGATAAATACCTTGAAAACAGTTCAAACATCACGTTGAAATCCGGCGGATTGGATCCGAATCCTTCCAGCGGCATTATTTTATAATTTTTTAACGGTATCATTTTGAAAGTGAGAGGAGTTTCCTCTCATTTTCCTATTAAAAAGGGTTGTTATGCGTGA
The DNA here is from genome assembly GCA_003512875.1 of Desulfovibrio sp. GTDB lineage: Bacteria > Desulfobacterota > Desulfovibrionia > Desulfovibrionales > Desulfovibrionaceae > Taurinivorans > Taurinivorans muris. The sequence continues at coordinate 7,967 of DONZ01000046.1, forward strand.
AATTTTAGCCTTGCTGCCGAAACCGAGCCGTTATCTGGGCATTGAAGAAGGTGCTGCCGAAGTTGATTTATCCAAAACACGGCTCCATACGGTTTTGGCGTTTCCCGACATGTATGAAGTCGGAATGTCATATTTGGGGCATAAGATCTTATACAGCCTTTTAAACAACCACCCCGAAATCACTGCCGAACGGGTTTTCACCCCCTGCCGTGAAGCCGCCCGAATTTTACGTGAACACGGTATACCCCTCGCAACCATTGAAAGCGACACCCCTCTCGCCAAAACGCACCTGATCGGCTTTAGTATCACTACCGAACTTTGTTTCACCAATCTTTTATATATGCTCGACTTGGCGGATATTCCCCTGCGCGCGGAAGACAGGGGCGATGATTTGTTCGCCTACCCTATAATCATGGCGGGAGGAGGCTGCACCATCTGCGCCGAACCTGTCGCACCGTTCATGGACATCATGGCGCTTGGCGAGGGTGAAATCATGATGCCTCCGCTTATGGAATTATTGATTGAAGCCCGCCGGAAAAAATGGACAAAAACACGATTTTTGGAAGAAGCGAGCCGTATTTCCGGAATTTATGTTCCGCGTTTCTTTGATTTGAATACTGACGGAAGTTTGACTCCGAAATTGAGCGGCTACACGAAAATCAAACGCCGTGCGGTGGCTGATTTAAAAGACGCCCGTTATCCCGACAAACAAGTTGTTCCTTTCGGGGCGGTTCACAACAGGCTTTCCCTGGAAATCGCCCGGGGCTGCACAAGAGGCTGCCGTTTTTGTCAGGCAGGCATGACGCTCCGCCCTTCACGGGAAAGAAATGTTGAGGAAATAAAAGGCATTTTGGACTCTTGCCTTGCAAAAACAGGTTTTGACGATGTTTCTTTTCTCGCCTTGTCTTGCGGCGACTTTTCCATGCTCAAACATTTATTTTTAGATTCCGCCGAAAAATGCAAAAAAGAACAAGTTTCCATATCCCTGCCATCTTTGCGGGTCGGCTCTGTGGACGGCGATATCATGCAAGCCATGGCGGGTATCAGAAGAACGGGCGCAACCCTCGCTCCCGAAGCAGGCAGTCAAAGGCTCCGCGATGTCATCAACAAAGGCGTTACCGAAGAAGCCCTTATCCACCATGTCCGCCAACTGGTCGGTTATGGCTGGCAGCAGGTAAAACTCTATTTCATGATCGGACTGCCCACAGAAACCTATGAAGATTTGGACGCCATTGTCGAACTTTGCAAAAAGGTGCGTGATTGCTGCCGCATTCCCGATGAAAAAGGCTATATCGAAGGTCCCCGCATAGCAGTCACGGCAGCCATTTCCCCGTTTGTTCCGAAAACCCACACGCCTTTTCAGTGGGAAGCGCAAATTTCACTGGAAGAAATGAAAAACCGCATTTTTCATTTGCGTGACCAGTTCAAAAAACAAAAAGCCCTTGTCATGCGTTGGCACGAACCTGCAATGAGCCACCTTGAGGGCATTATTTCCCGCGGTGACAGGCGGCTCGCCCCTTTTATCGAATGCGCATACAAGAAGGGCGCAATCTTTTCCACATGGGTTGAGGGTTTCAGCCTTGAACCATGGTATGAAGCAGCCAAAGAATGCAATATTAATATTGAGGAATGGACAGGAAAAAGGGATATTTCCGCCGCGCTTGCATGGGACCACTTGGAAACGGGAGTAAGCAAAGAATTTTTGCTCAAAGAAAGAGAACGCGCCCTGCAAGAAAAAATCACGGAAGATTGCCGTTACCATGCCTGCCGAAATTGCGGCGCATGCGATACGAAGGCAGGTCCTTCGCTTC
>DONZ01000186.1:0-1865 GCA_003512875.1 Desulfovibrio sp.
GGTTCAGGGTCCTGTCTGAACTCCGAAGGAGTCATGGAGTTGCGTATGCGCGGCGGACTTCCGAGAGCAAATGCCGTGCGCTGGGTTGCCGATCATCATGATGTGAACCGTGTCGCCTGCATGTGCGCGCTTGACCGTGCTATTTTGCCTCCTCTCATGAATTATTGGGTTCCAGGGGTTGATGTCAGCGGGCTTCATGAATTGGTAGCGAACGCTCTTGTCATGAAAGACGAAACACAGCCGCGTACCATGGACCTTCGCCAGGAAGATTTGGAATTTCCCGATCCGGAACCGGAAGAGGAAATCGATGAAAGCCAAGCAGGCGAAGAACAAGAAAATGGAGGAGATGAATAATGTATAATTCAAAATATGTTATTGCGGGCATTATCCTCTTTGTTGCGATTTTTACCAGTCCGTTCTGGCTCAATATCTTCTCTGCGAAATATGATTACCCCGAGCTTGCGAAACCTGTCGGAAAAAACGGGGAAACTCTTGAATGTGTCGAGCCGAAAGAATGGATGCGCGCCAACCATATGTCACTTCTCATCGAATGGCGTGATAAAGCCCTTCGTGAAGAAAAACGTGTCTATGTTTCCAGCACAGGTAAAGAATGGGAAACAAGCTTGCAGAAAACTTGTTTGGCTTGCCATACTGATTACGATAATTTTTGCAAAAAGTGTCACGACCAAAACGCTGTTGAGCCTTATTGTTGGGATTGTCACATTCAGCCTCAGGGGAATAAATAATGAATGCTAATAGACGTTACTTTTTGAAAGTTGCGGGTCTTTCCACTTTTGCCCTTGCGGCGGGTGTCGGCGCAAGCGCAGCAAAAGCCGTGACTGCAGCTAAAGAAGCAGGTGACGGTTCTTACAAAGTATCTGAACAAGCTGTGCACGGCAAACGTTTTGCCATGGTCATTGATACTCGTAAGTTTGAAACCGAAGAAGACATGCTGCCGATTATCGAGGCATGCCATAAGTTCCATAATGTTCCGAAAATTGACGGAGCAAAGGAAATCAAGTGGATTTGGCACGACTCTTTCCACCATGCTTTTGTTGACGATACTTCACCTCTTATTCCTGACGAAGTGAAAAACCGTCCTTATTTCATGCTTTGCAACCACTGCACAAACCCAAGCTGCGTGCGTGTCTGCCCTACGAAAGCGACTTATCTTACCTCTCAAAACCTTGTCGCTATCGATTATCACCGCTGCGTAGGCTGCCGTTTCTGCATGGCTGCCTGTCCTTATGGTTCACGTTCATTCAACTTTACTGACCCCCGTCAGTGCATCAAGCCGGAAGATTTGAATTACGAATATCCTTCCCGGATGCGCGGTGTCGTTGAAAAATGCACGTTTTGTGCGGAACGTCTGGAACTTGGAAAGCTCCCTCTTTGTGTAGAAGCCTCCAATGGCGCCATTTTGTTTGGTGATTTGAACGATCCTGAGTCTGATGTCCGTCAAGCATTGGCTGAAAACTTTACTATACGCCGCAAACCAGCTCTCGGTACCGATCCCGGCGTGTATTATATTATTTAGGAGGCATATATGCTTGAGAAAGTATTGAAAGGTTCACCTAAATACTATATGTGGCTCGGCTTCTTGCTTACGATAATCGCCGTCGCCGCTTGTGTGTACGTGTATCAGCTCATGTACGGGCTTGGTATCACAGGTCTTACAAGAGATTCCTCCTGGGGATTTTATATTGCGCAGTTCACGTATCTGGTCGGGGTTGCGGCGTCTGCCGTCATGCTCGTTCTTCCTGCGTATTTCCACCATTATGTGAAGTTTAAGCGTGTCATCATCTTTGGTGAGTTTCTCGCCATCGGTGCCGTTATCATGTGCATGCTTTTCATTGTTGTGGATA
>DONZ01000186.1:2181-3041 GCA_003512875.1 Desulfovibrio sp.
ATGCTTTTCATTGTTGTGGATATGGGACAGCCGCACCGCGTATTGAACGTTATCCTGCATCCGACACCGGGTTCCGTCCTTTTTTGGGACGCAACCGTTTTGTCAGGCTATTTGGTGCTTAATGCCGTAATCGGCTGGATGACCTTGGAAGCGGAAAAAGTTGGCATGGCTCCTCCGAAATGGATTAAATACCTTGTTTATCTTTCCATTATTTGGGCTTTTTCCATTCACACCGTTACCGCTTTCCTTTACGCCGGTTTGCCGGGACGTCATTTTTGGCTGACCGCTATTTTGGCGGCTCGCTTCTTGTCCTCCGCATTCTGTTCAGGTCCTGCGATTTTGCTTCTTTTGATCATGCTCTTGAAGAAAGTCGCCGGTTTCGACTGCGGTAAATCTGTCATAAAAACACTGACCCTCATCATTACCTATGCAATGTGTCTGAACGTGTTCTTTTTCTGTTTGGAACTCTTTACGGCATTTTACAGCGGTATTCCGAGCCATCAGCACCCAATCCAATATCTTTTCGGTTTCGGGCATGCCGAAGGCGCTTGGATCGGACCTTGGATGTGGGTTGCCGCAACGCTTGCCATTGTTTCAGTAATCCTTTTGGTTGTTCCAAATTTCAGGGAAAATCATAATTTGCTCCCATGGACTTTGGTTCTTCTTGTCATTGCGACATGGATCGATAAGGGCTTGGGACTTCTTATCGGCGGTTTCAACCCGACTCCGTTCGAGTATTTCACCGTATACACGCCGACTTTTGCCGAAGTCACCATTTCCTGCGGTATTTTTGCCGTCGGTGCGTTGGTGGTTTCCATCCTTTGGAAGATTGCTCTTGATGTCAAGAAAGAAGCTCGCAG
>DONZ01000045.1 GCA_003512875.1 Desulfovibrio sp.
GAATGTTTATGTTTGCCGTCCCTTGACGGAAAAACACAGCCTCGGCGGACAAAAACTGCTTGAAGAGGGTGCTTTGCTTGTTGATGACAGTTATGCCATTGTTGCGGATTTAGTGCCTTATTTGTCCTTGCAGTATGAAAATCTGTTAAAAAACTCTTCGGGAAAAAATAGTGCCGAAAAACGAAATATCAGCGATAATACAGCGTTGCCGATACGAAATGAAAACAGCTTGGAACGCGGCGCAGAAAAAAGCTTGGCTGCGGAACATTCCGCAAAAAACGGTACAGGCGAAGAAAATTCTGTAAAAAGCGCCCAAATAAAAAACGAAGATTTGCCTCAGGAGCGGAGCGGTACGAATAATGCGCGGCAGGAAACGCATATTTATCCCGTACCGTCAGACAAGAAAAAGAATAAGGCCCGTTTATTGCTTGCCCGTCCTAAAGCCGACGAGGAACTCATGCCCATGTCCCTTGATTTCGGGGAAATGGCGCAGCATATTTTGATGAAAGAAAATCCTGCAAAAAAACTCGGTTCCAAGAAAAAGAGCGCTTCTTCGGCACCCCCCGCAACCCTCGCAGCACCCGCGCCCAAAAAGAAAGAAAAAAAGCGGATACTTCAAAGCGATAATCCCATTGTGCGGATATTGGCGAAAAACGGGGCGTTATCCGCTGACGAAATCATGCGGTTTTTGCAGTCTGGACAAGCGGAAATGGATATGGCGGCGCTCTCATCCGAACTTTTGCTATTGGAAGTTGAAGGCGCAATAATCAAAGAAGCAGGGGCGAGGTATAGGGTTTATGATGAATAAAGAACCTTTTGAAGCTTGCAAAAATGTTGTTCTTTTCCTCGCCCATTTGGAATTTCAGAAAAACTGTTCTTCGGCGACTGTCAGCGCGTACCGCATCGATTTGCGGGAATTTGAAATTTTTTTGCGGGAAAAGGGGAAGAGTCTTGCGCAGCTGGAAAATGTGCACAAGAAAGATATTCAGGAATTTCTTGTTTTTTTATACAGGCAGAAAATGCATAAAAGTTCCATGGCGAGAAAGCTTTCCTGTTTGCGGTCATTTTACCGTTTCATGCTGCAAAAAAAATACGTTCAGAAAAACCCCATGCTCGGTGTGCGGAACCCTAAGCAGGAAATTCATCATCCCGCCATGCTTAATGTCGATCAGGTGGTCAGCATGCTTGATGAAGAAAAAACGGATGTTGAAGATGAATTTTTTTATCGGGACAATGCCTTGATGGAATTGCTCTATGGTTCCGGTTTGCGTATTTCGGAAGCGCTTGCCTTGAACGTGCAGGACTATAAGCAGGGGGGCAAAGAAATAAAAGTTTTTGGAAAGGGCGGCAAGGAGCGTTTTGTGCCCCTTTCCGACACGTGCCGCCAAGCCTTGCGGGTCTGGCTTGAAAAAAGAACTGCTCTTGCTTCGGAGCATACGGAAAAAGCCTTTTTCATAGGCAAGAGGGGAAAGCGCCTTAACCGCAGGGAAGCCAACAGAATTATTGAATATTACCGTAAAAAAGCGGGTATTGCGACGCATGTTTCCGTTCATGATTTGAGGCATTCGTTTGCCACGCATCTGCTTGAAGGCGGAGCGGATTTGCGTTCCGTGCAAGAGCTTTTGGGGCATAGCAAAATCGCTACGACACAGCGCTACACCCATTTGGATATGGACGCGCTTATGAAAAGTTATGATAACGCCCATCCTTTGGCTGATACGGTTCCGGAAAATTTAACCAAGGCTGGGGATAAGAAATGATGTGTTACAAAGAAGAAGACAGCGTGCGTTTTTCGCATATAGGCAGGCAGTGGCATATTTACCGCGCGGACATGGAAACCCTGTGGGAGAATATGGATAATGATCGGGAAGCCTTGCAGGCGTTTTATGATGATGAACGTTTGCCCTATTGGGCAGAATTATGGGGTTCCAGTTTCGGGCTTGCCTCGTGGCTTTGGCGGAACAGGGATATTTTAAAAGGGCTGTCCTGCATGGATTTGGGGTGCGGTTTAGGGTTCACCGCTCTTTGCGGCGTGCACTGCGGGGCTAAAGTCTTAGCCTGCGATTATGAAGAAAACGCCTTAAACTTAGCCCGTTTCAACGCCTTGAAAAACACAGTGCCTTTTTGTGACGATATTCGGAAATTTGAAGAAGCAAACTCGGCTTCACTCTGCACGCTGAAACTTGATTGGCGAAATCCGTGCGTTGAGCAAAAAGCGTTTTCCTTTATTTGGGCGGCTGATATTGCGTATGAAAAAAAATCCATGCCGGAAATTCTGACGTTTCTCGATTATGCGTTAACCGATGAGGGCTTATTCTGGATAGCGGAACCGGGCAGAAGTATTTATCAGCATTTTTTAACGGAAGCGAATAATTTTTCTTTTTCCGTAGAAAAAGTGTATGCGGAGATAAGTCCGAAAATTTCCGAACATATTTTGCCTGCCGGCGTGAATGTTTGGGAACTGCGGAGAAAATAAAAAAAATCGGAGAATTTCCCCGATTTTTTTGTTATGCAGGTAAGTTTCCGATTAATTGCCGTTATCGTACATTCTGTACATCGGTCTGCCCATGCCGCGGGAATATTCAATGCCGAATTTTTCTCCTATTTGGCTTCTGAAATTTTGTCTTTCGGAATCAACTTTGTTTTCAAGCGCAATGATTTCTCTGACAAGTTTGTCCAGCTGGTCCGGTTTTACATTGGGATTGCTGCGGAATACGTCAAGTTCCATATTTTTTAGACGAAGTTCCTCAAAAAGAGGCTGCATGGTTTTGAAGTGCTTTTCACGCATTTCGTCCAATTGGCTGATTTGTTCTTTTGTGAGTGTGTTTTCCTGATAATTGTCATTGTAATAGGCGTTGTTTCTGCCGCGGAACATGTGGGGGGTCCTGTAA
>DONZ01000002.1 GCA_003512875.1 Desulfovibrio sp.
CCATGAGAGAAGCCTCCGCGACGCCGCAAAACAAGCCGATTATGCAGGAAAAGATTTGATTTCCTTCGGCAGCCAAATACGTACGTATACCATGCAGCCTTACAGGCTTGTCAAAGACCATAGGACCAATTGCGAAAAAGGCGATGTGGACGCCGTTCTTGACGGCGACCTCGATTATTTCATTCGGGATTATCTGCTTTATGCACATGAACAAAAAAATAAAGGGTAGCATATGTTAGACAGTGCTGGTCAATGGAATTTGCTTGCCGATTGCGCCAAAGACTGGGGCTTTTGCTCTGAAGCGTCCGAAACGGAAGAAGAGGAAAAAACGCGGTTTTCTTTACAGGATATTGCAGACACACGGCAAGAAGAACATTCTTCTGTTTCCCGGCTTGTGCATTATGCGGATCTAAGCGGGCAGGAAGAAAAAACATTGCTCTGCGAACTCGCGGCAAATCCTGAAAACGCAAATTTATGGCAATTATGTTTAATGGGAGACCGCCAAGAAAATGACAGCCTTGGAGCCGGTATTTCCGAAAATTCTTTAACCGGTGTTCAGGATTGGCTTTTGCAAGGCATAAAAAAGGGCTGGCTTAGAAAAATTGAAAAGCAGTACTCTCTGACTTTGCTGGAATATCCTTTATTTGTTCACCGTTTGCAGCGGGATTGCCAAAATGCCGCCGTATTCACCGTAGGACTTGTCAAAATTCAGACATCTGATTTTATCCAGGATTTGCTTTTTCAAAGTTTTGAAAAATTTCTTTCCGCAGAAGATTATTTTTGTAAAATCAATGAGTTGGGTTACGCTCTTGTTTTGACGGGAAGAAAGAATTTTTCAGCAAGTGCCGTAATGGAAAAGATAATTGAAGTTTTAGAACGGAAATTGCATAGTGAGAATATGAAGTGTGATTTCAGCATAGGACTGTCGGAATTTTGTCAGTCGGAAACAGCGGAAAGTATGCTTGACCATGCGAAACAGGCGCTTTCCATGCCAAGTCCCTCCGGAATAAAAGTGAAATCATTCATAAATCAACAAAAAAGCCAGAAAAAAAATTCATTGGTCCATTCCGATGAAAAACGTTTTCTTTTCGGTATGTGACAGAGGGTAGATATGAATACGATGAGTTTAGCCATTATGAGCGGTAAAGGGGGCGTCGGCAAAAGCAATTTGTCCCTCAATCTTGGATACAGCCTTGCGCAAAAAAATCATGCCCTCTTGCTTATGGACTGCGATTTAGGTCTTGCGAACCTTGACGTGCTTTTAGGCATTACCCCCGAACAAAATTTGCAGGACGTGCTTTTGAGCGGAGCTGATGTTAAGAACGCCATTATTTCTTTGGAAAAAAACACGAAAGAAGCGTTTGATATTTTGCCCGCAGCCTCCGGTGTGCCGGAACTTACCGATATGAATAGCGATATGCGTGATTTGCTCATTAAACGTATCAATCCTTCCCTTCGCGGCTATGACATCATCCTTATGGATTTGGGCGCAGGTATTCACGGCACGGTGCAGTCTTTCGCCGCTATGGCGGCTATCCGTATCATCGTGCTTACTCCGGAACCGACGGCCTTGACGGACGCTTATGCTCTTATAAAAGTATTGAGCCAAGATTTGGGCGTACGTGATTTTCTTGTTGTCGTGAATGACGTTGCAAGCAGAAAAGAAGAGGAAATCACTTTTAAACGCTTGGAAATGGCGTGTCAGAAATTTTTGAACATCAATCCCGTCCTGCTTGGGGGGGTCCGTCATGATGTTAAGCTTCAGGAATCGGTTCTTCGGCAAAAGCCTTTGCTGGAACTGTTTCCGGAGAGTAATGCCGCTCAGGATATCGGCACGCTTGCGGATCGTATTTTGAAAATCTATGCGCGTATGGAACCCCATTTGGAGGGGCAGGAACCTTTGCGTGTTTTGGATAAAAATAAGAATTTTAAAGCTTAAAGTGTTGACTTATTGTTATTTATATGAAAATATTCTTAAATCTTGTGTGATTAATCATGTCAGCGCTGAGGGCTGATGTAAGGAGCAATACATGAATAAAAGCGAACTTATTAAAAGTTTGTCTGAACAAACCAACATTTCCATCGATGAAGCGACATTGGTTGTAAATACTTTTGTTGATAACATGAAAAATGCCCTTTTGGAAGGTGATCATGTTGAAATTCGCGGATTTGGAAGTTTTAAAGTTAAAGAATACGGGGCTTATGCCGGGCGTAATCCACGTACTGGACAAAAAGTTGAAGTTGAATCAAAACGCTTGCCTTTCTTCCGTGCCGGTAAAGAATTAAAAGAATTTTTAAACGATTAAAATTTTTTTTTAGTTAATATAAGCCCATACTTGCAGCTTTCGCAAGATGTGGGCTTTTTTTTATCAATTCGGGTGAAAAATGTTAGAACTTATCATCACAACAGTTTTGGTCGTCGGGGTTTCTTCGCTTTGCTCCACAACGGAAGCAATGCTCTATTCCTTGTCGTGGACGCATATTGAACGGTTAAAGGCGGAGGGGCGGAAAGCAGGCACGATTTTATATGATATGCGGACCAATGTGGATAAACCTATTTCTGCGATTTTGACGCTGAATACCGTGGCGAATACCGCAGGCGCGACTGTCGCGGGGGCTTTGGCATCAAGCGTGCTCGGCACGGAAAATCTTATTTATTTCAGTATGGTCATCACCTTGCTGATTTTAGTTTTCGGGGAAATTTTGCCGAAAACCATCGGAGTCATTTACTGCAATTCGATTTCCCCCGTCTTGGCGTATTTTTTACAGGCAATCATCCTGATTTTAAAACCTATCACCTATTGCACCGGGCTTATTACCAGACTTATCACGCCGAAAGACGGCGCTCCCACCGCAACGGAAGACGATATTAAAATTTTAGCGAGCATATCGAGGCAATCCGGCACAATCAATGATTATGAGGAGAAAACCATTTCCAATGTTCTTATGCTTGACCAAAGAAGGGTGAGCGATGTCATGACACCGAGAACAGTTGTTTTTTCTCTTCCTGTCGCCATGAAAATCTTTGATGTATACAA
>DONZ01000062.1 GCA_003512875.1 Desulfovibrio sp.
CAGCTGAGCGCGGTGAGCGGCAGTGCCGGCACAGCCGTATACGCTGCGACCGGGGCTTCTCAAAACACCATGGGACGTATGGGAATAGGTTCTTCCGTGCAGGTTCAGACGGTGGCGAAGAAAAATGTCCTCATCGCCGATGCAAGCCCTGTTCCTTCCCTTGGCAACGTGTTTTTTGAAACCGTGCCCGGCTGGGACAAGGGCTTGGGGGTATGGTTCAATCCTATTTATCAGAACAGCCGCGTGCGCGATATGGAAAGCGGTTCTTCAAAAGCGGGGTATAACGCCAATATCGGCGGAGCGAGCTTGGGTTTTGACTATACGGCAGCTTATAATGACAAAACTGATATCCGCGTAGGCGTTCAGGTGCACGGCGGGGGAGGCAATTCCCATTCCGTGGACACAATATCCTATGCAAGCAATGATTCCGACTTTATCGGCGGCGGCATTTATGCGGGCGTCCGCCGCGAAATGGGAAGCGGGGCTTTGTATGTTGCCGCTGATTTGAGCTATACCGCAACCAACAACGAAACAGAGGCGCACACAAACGTCAGCGGCATTGAAGCCGATGTTGACAGCAATACGTTTATGGCGGGACTCAGCGCCCAATATGATATCAATGTGAACTCTTTCATTGTCAGCCCCGGTATCGGCGTCAAATACATACATTTGAATACCGATGATTACCATTCCAAAGTTTTCGGCGAAGCCTTTTTCGACACGAAAATAGAAAGCCAGGATGTGTTAAGCATTCCCGTTTCCATCGGCATTGCGAAGAACTTCATTTTGAACAACGGCTGGAATATCAGTCCGTCAGCACGCTTGGGCGTAACATTCAACGCGGGGGATTTGGACTCCGACAGCATAAGCTACCTTGTCGGCACCAATGCGAACCCGCTCTCCCTGTCAACAACGGTGCTTGATGACGTTGTCGGAAACGGAACAGTCGGCATTCAGTTCGGCAAGAACAAGATTTCTTTCGGCTTGGATTATTCCCTTGATGTTTCAGAGCATGTTACGAACCATACGGTCGGAGCCATGGTGCGTTACAGTTTCTAACATGAAAACCGGTGACTGACGGCATGACAAAACAAATCCCTTTCCGTTTCGGCGGAAAGGGATTTGTTTTATGCTTGTCCGAGTTTGTCGGGTATTTTGTAACTACGATTGTTTGGCGGATATATTCGCCTTATGGGAAAGCGGAACATACGGGGAAAATACGTTATGAATGAATTGCCCTGTTACGGAACCGATAAAAACGGCGAAGCAATGAACGGTATCGGAACCATGTTTGCAAAGCCGTCAATATTAAATAGCGGCGTGCAGAAGAAGATTATCCCTATGGATTACTTCCGGATAATGGGCATTGCCAAGGGTTGCCGCAACTTCCAATCTGCTTAGTCCTTTTATTTTTTTCAGTTCGGAAGCGGAATAATTGGAAAGCCCTACGGCAATTTTTTGATTTTGATATACGACGGCGACAAGCGCTCCCGTTCCGAAATTGCCTTCGACTTGCGTAATGCCGGCAGGCAGAAGGCTCTTGCCTTTTTCATTCAGGGCGAGGTACGCTCCGTCGTCAATCGTGAGCGTTCCCTGCGTTTCTGATTGATAAGCAAGCCAATATTTGCGGCGGGAAACAGGTTCCCGGGTCGGATAAATCCACGTGCCTGTTTTTTCCCCTTGCAGGGCGCGCAGAATAATATCAGGTTTTTTCCCCGGAATGATAAATGTCGGAACGCCAAGCTGGGCGGAGCGTCTGGCTGAAAGAAGTTTTGAGTACATGCCGCCGGTGCCGACGCTTGTTTTTCCTCCGCACAGCTCATCAAGGTTTAAATCTTGGATATTATCGATATATTCCATGATTTCAATAGGTTCCTGCTGATGTTTGAGAGGGTTTTTCGCAAGAACGCCCTCGGTGGAGGTAAGGTTAACGGAAAGGTCGGCTTCCACTATATTGCAAAGCAGGCTTGCCAATGCGTCGTTATCGCCGAATTTAAGTTCGTGAATGACAACCGTATCGTTTTCGTTGACAATGGGCACGACATTCCATTGCAAAAGCTGCTGGAACGTGTTTTTTGCGTTGAGAAAGCGTTCCCGGCTGCGTAAATCGTCACGGGTAAGTAAAACTTGGGCACAAAGGATACCGTGTTCTTGAAAAAGGACTTCGTATTCATGCATGAGCCTGCCTTGACCAATGGCGGCAGCCCCTTGCTTTCCTGATAAGCCTTCAATTTTATGGTCTTTTCCCAAGGCTTTTTTTCCCGCTGCTACTGCTCCGGAACTGACAAGGCAGATTTTTTTGCCCATTTTGTGCAGTTTGGCAATTTGCCCGACCAAGTTTTTAAGCACGGAAAAGGAAAGTCCGTTTTCGTCAGTCAGGACAGCCGAACCGACTTTGATAATGATGCATTTTGCGTTTTGCAGGGCGGTATCTTTGGTTATCATGGTCAATCCCGTACGTAATACACTTCAATTTCCGGAAATTCTTCATTTTCAAGCAGTTCGTCTTCCTGATAATGAATAAGCGCTTCATTGAGTTCAAGTTTGCCGCGAAGTTTCCACATTTCACGCACAAGTTCCTCCAAGCCTGTGCCTTCTTTGGCGCTGATAAAGAACATCCTGCGTTTCTCCTTTCTGGCTAATTCTCTGATTTCCTTGAGTTCTTCTTCTGACAATAAGTCAATCTTATTGATGACTTCGATTTGTTTTCTTTTGGAAAGTTCCGGGTCGAAAAGGCGCAGTTCTTCATT
>DONZ01000013.1:0-252 GCA_003512875.1 Desulfovibrio sp.
TGAGTTCATGGAGATAATAAACCTTTCGTGCAAAGCGATACGCAGGGTTTGCCGTCCCGACGGCATCAATATGGGGATAAATTTGGGAAAAGCGGCGGGAGCGGGCATTGCCGACCATTTGCACGCGCATTTGGTGCCAAGGTGGGAAGGGGATTCCCAGTTTATTGCCGTTGTCGCAGATGTTCGGCTTATCCCGGAACGGCTTGAAACTATGCAAAAAACTTTTGCTCTTGCTTTTAAAGAAATAATGGA
>DONZ01000013.1:578-2943 GCA_003512875.1 Desulfovibrio sp.
TTGCTTTTAAAGAAATAATGGATTAATGTTTTTTTACCATATCGTGATAACGTTGTAGGAGTGGTTATGCGTTATTTAAAAGTATTCTTATTGGTCCTCATCTTTTTTGTCGTGATGATGTTTTTTGTGCAAAACCAGGCATCATTTGCGGATCCCGTTGTTTTAAAACTTGATTTGCTTCTTATTGACCCTATTGAAACTATTCCGCTTCCTTTGTACTCCGTTATGCTGATTTGCTTTGCTCTCGGAGCGTTCATCGTGCTTCTCATGCTTATGTGGGACAGGGTGACGCTGAGTTCAAGAGCCATGTCAGCCCGCCGCCGCGCCAATGTATTGGAAAAGAAACTTTCAAAAGTGGAATCCGAGCTGAATGCATTGCAGACAAAACATGCGGAATCTGAAAATAAACTGAAAGCGGAACTTGAAGCAACCGAAAAACGTTTGGATTCTGTTTTGCGCGCCTCTGAATAACGTTTATGCAGTTGCCGGAAAATTTTAAACTTACCCCCATGTATGAACAGTATTTAAGGATAAAAGAAGATTATCCTGATACTATTCTTTTTTACCGCATGGGGGATTTTTATGAGCTTTTTTTCCATGATGCGGAAATTGCGGCGAAGGAACTGCAGTTAGCCCTCACCAGCAGACATAAGGGGGAATTTGTTCCCATGTGCGGCATTCCTTGGCATGCCGCTGATGCCTATTTCAGTCAAATGGTGGAAAAGGGATACAAGGTCGCCATTTGTGACCAAGTGGAAGACCCTAAGACAGCCAAAGGCTTGGTGAAACGTGAAGTAACCAAGATTTTGACCGCCGGCACCATTATTGACGATGCGAATTTGGAATCAAAACTGCATATCTTTTTAGGTGCGGCTTTTTGGCAGGAAAATGCGGGGGCTTTCGCGTGGCTTGATGTTTCGACGGGAGCTTGGACGGGTGTGCAGGTTTCCAAGGAAAGCGAGCTTTGGCAATGGGTGTATAAGGTTGATCCGAAAGAATTGCTCGTCGCTTCCGGCATGGAAATTCCGGAACTTGTCAAAATCAACGGGGCTGTTCAGCTGGTTTATTTGAATGCTGCCAGCCATTTTGATTTAAAACGTTCGGAAAAGCGTATTCTCGATGTGCAAAAGGTACAGGAACTTTCCGCTTTGGGCTTGGAAAGGAAGCCCGCGCTTGTCCGGGTATGCGGGGCTATTGTGGCATATCTTGAGCAGACGCAAAAATATGTTCCTTCTTATTTGAGCGCCTTTGAGCCTTTGGATATGGGCAAATTCATGGTGATTGACGAAGTGACCGAGAGGAATTTGGAGATTTTCCGGCGTTATGACGGCAAGAAAGGCATCGGAACGCTCTGGCATGAGCTGGATTTTTGCCAAACCCCGATGGGCGGAAGATTGTTGGAAGAGCGTTTGCGGTATCCGTATAAAGATATCGCCCGGATTCTTGTACACCAAGATGTCGTAAGCCATTTTTTCGATAATCCCAAAAAATTGCAGGCATTGCGCGGTTTCTTAGGAAAAATTTATGATTTGGAAAGGCTGTCGACCCGAATCAGCGTAAACAGGTTTTTACCCAAAGATTTTTTAGCCTTACGGGATAGTTTGGCTTTTCTTTCCGATATTTTTAATGTTTTGCGGCAGGAAGACGATGCGCTTCCCACGGACAAGAGCCTGACGTTTGAAAATGTTCCGGAGGGTTTGGGGCGTTTGCTGAAAAAATGGGACAGTTGTGCCGATATTCATACGCTTTTATCCGAATCGCTGCTTGATGTTGTTCCGCAGCAAATTACGGAAGGCATGCTTTTCAAAGCCGGCTATCATGCCGAACTTGATGAATTGATTGACATCATGGAACACGGAGAGTCCCGCTTGCAGGCGCTTTTGGCTCATGAGCAGGAAAAATCCGATTTACCCAAGCTGAAAATGGGGTATAACCGTGTTTTCGGCTATTATTTTGAATTGAGCAGAGCCCAGCAGCAGCCCGTGCCCGATTATTTTGAACGCCGGCAGAGTTTGGTCAATGCGGAACGTTTTGTCACGCCGGAATTGAAAGAATTGGAAAGCAAATTGATTTCCGCTTCTGAAAAGCGCAATGAATTGGAATATCGTTTGTTTCAGGAATTGCGCGTGAAAATTGCGGAAGAACGTCCCAGACTTTTGTTTATGGCGGGACTTATCGCTCAAATCGATTATTGGCAGGCTTTGGCTGAATGCGCCCGCAAGAAGGAATGGACCAAGCCTGTGCTGGATGAAGGCAACGATATTGAAATCAAGGACGGTCGTCACCCGGTTGTCGAGGCTGTTATCGGCAAGTCGCATTTCATTCCCAATGATTTGATTGTCAATGAAAAGAAACGCTTGCTTTT
>DONZ01000180.1 GCA_003512875.1 Desulfovibrio sp.
GGATTGTTTCAAAAACGCAGGAAGACAGCCTCGCCGGCGAACTTTGCGTCAATTTCGGGGATATCGGGGAAAACGCTCCCGCAAGCTTGAGGCAGGGCACGCTTATTGAAGTTCGCGATTTGTTTTTCAATATTCCGGCACGCCTTAAATTTCTTAAAAATCCGGCTACGGAACTCAAGCGTGTCACTGATTTGTTTGTGCGCTTGGCGCTTGGGGCTGACGGTGTAAGCTTCAGCCTTGTTTCCGGTTCAAGGACCGTGCAGGAATTTTTCAGGTTTGAAGATAAAAAAGAACGGCTTGCGAAAATTTGGTCCGGTTCGGTTATCGAAAACCTTATTCCGGTCGATTATTCGGCTTATGGCATGCGGGTTTTCGGTTATATTTCCAATCCTAAGTCTTTGCAGTCCCGTCCCGACAGAGTGCTCTTATACGTCAACGGCAGACCTGTGAATGACAAACTCATGCTCAAAGCCATCCGTCAGGCGTATGCCGGTAAAATCATCAGCCGTGATTATCCTCAATGTCTGCTGTTTTTGGAGCTTGACCCTAAAGAAGTCGATGTCAATGTGCACCCGGCGAAAAGCGAGGTGCGGTTCCGTGACGAAAGAGCCTTGTTCGCCCTTATGGCAAAGGCTGTGGAAAGCGCTTTGGCGAAATGCCCTTATTATTTCAGTGTGAAAAATTTGCAGGACGAAGAAAAGCCGGAGCAGACGCAAGCACGGTTCGGCGATTTGTACGCAGAGCAGGCGGCACCGAAACCTTTTGGCTTTTGGGGCGATGCCGATAGGGAAACCCGTCTTGGTTTTGTGAAAGAACAACAGCGAAACGACAGTTCCTGCGAAAGCATTGTCACAGAATATTTCATAGGCAGCGGCGATAAGCAGGAAGAGCAACTCCGCCGGGCTGAACCTTTGGAACCTTTCTTCGCCCATGATTTTTCAGAGGCAAAGGAGCCGCAGGAGAAAAAGCATGGAGAAACCGTTTCCGCGTCCCAAAATCCTTACGGATTTCAGGATAATTCCTCTGCTGTGAATTTTGACGAATTGATTTCGCAGGCTCCTTATTTAACTGTTTCAGGCAGGCACGCTCTTGCGGAACCTGCGGAAAAAATAGCCCCTTTGTCACAAGATGGTTTTGTTGGAAAAAGCGGGGCGGAGCGGAAGGATTTGCCTTACGGTTTGGAATATTTGGGACAGGTTGCGGAAACGTATCTGCTTTTGAAGAAAGATGATAAGCGGTTGCTGATTTTGGACCAGCATGCTGTCCATGAACGTATTTTATACGATGAGATGAAAAAAGGGCGGGTTCAAATTCAGAATTTGCTTTGTCCTTTGGAGCTTCCTTTGCAAAAGTGTGAAGAAAGCCGTTATGCCGAAGTGAAAGAAACTTTGCAAAAACTGGGTTTTGAATTTGCCGAACAAGAGAAAGAGCAAGGGCTTGTCGTTCAGATATTGGCAATTCCCCTGCGCTGTGACAGGGGTGCCGCCCTTGGTTTCATCAAAGAAATTTTGGCTGAAAAAATGGATGATTTGGACAGCGTGTGGATACGCCATGCCTGCAAAACGGCAATAAAAGCCAATACGCCTTTAGACAGGGCTTCCGCCGTGAAACTTGTTTTGCAGTGGCTTGCGACCGATGAACCGGATAATTGCCCCCACGGGCGTCCCAGTGTGCTCCATTTTGACAGTATGGACCTTGAAAAAATGTTTAAACGCAAGGCATGAGGGTTTTAGCGAAGAAAAAGCCGCTTCATGCCGTAAAATGTCGGGTATGGCATTTGCTTTTTGCCGCCAAAGGTGATACGCTGTTTTTAATATCAATATCAATAATGATATTAATATTGAATTTTTGACGGAGAATGAACCATGTCAGAATTGGATACGCTTTTATCAAAGGCTGTGGCTGAAACAAAACAACTTGAACAAGGCGAAGTCTTTTATGTGCGGGATTTGTTCAAAGGCTACAAATGGAACAGAATACCCAGAAAAACCCGTATCATGCTCGGAACCCTTTTTTTGAATTATGTTAAATCAAACAGCTGCGGAATAAAACCTGATGAAAATTCCACGGCGGGACAGCAGCGTTATATTGTGGGATAATTTTTTTTGTTCTGATTTTTTTATGTGAAATTCGGCAGAACGCAAAAAACTATTCCCGCAGGATGTCCGTTTCATTGATTTGTCCTGACACGGAAACGATACGTTTATGGCAAAGCATAGCACAAAATTGATGTTATTTTTTTCAGGGACAGCCGTTATTTTTTTATCAGGCCTTTGCTGTTGGTTCACCCGTACTTTTGGCAAAGTACATATCACGCAGATTTTATGGCATATCGAAAAAGCGGGTACGATAAAAGGCTTTGATGAAATTGTCATAATCGATTTAATAAAATGGCTGTGCATTTGTTCCGCCCTATGCGTATGCTGGTTTTCCGCCGTTTACAGAAGCGCTGTTTTTTCCCGTTTATGCGGAAGAAAAGCCGTAAACCGGACGTCAGCAAAGGCGGACGCTTTTTTATGGGCTTGTGTTTTGCTCGCAGGTCTGTTTTTGGGCTATGACACATTTAATACGTTTTCGTTGTACGATTTGGTGAAAATGAAAAGTATCCGCTATTCGGAAGAAAATGATTTCATTTTAAACAATTATCAGGTTCCGAAACGTGCGGATGTGGTTTTTGAAAAAAAGAATAATCTGGTCATTATCCTTATGGAGTCGTTCGGAACGAAGCTTTGTGTTTCGGAAAAGGAAAAAACGGCTTATATTCCGAAATTGCAGAGTTTGTATCCCAAGTATCAGCATCACGAAGCGCTGCTGAACTGCCATGCGACAACGTATACCATAGGGGCGCTGACAGCGTGGTTTTTCGGTGTTCCGTTAAAATTGCCGCTTGGAATAAAGAAAAATACGTATGGGGAAGACAGTTTTCTGCCCAATGCCCGAAGCGTTTTCGACATAATGGCGGAAAACGCTTACGCCTGTTATCTGTTCATGGGATCGACCGCGGAATTTGCAGGTACGGATTCTTTGTTCAGGCGCGGAAATTTCACTGTTTACGATAAAAACTATTATAGCCAATCAAATAAAATTGATGAAAACAATCGCTCTGTTTGGGGCGTGTATGATTTTTTTCTTTATGACGAACTCTATGAAAAATATTTGGAACTAAGAGAGAATGAAGAGCCGTTTGTGCTTTTTTTGCAGACAATAGATACGCATTTTCCGGGGTATTGCCCGAAAGATAAGGAAAAATACGGCGATATACGTGACAGTTGGGTTCAGGCTGACAGTCTTTTGTATGATTTCATGAAAAAAATGGAGCGGTTTTTGGAAACGGACAATGTGAATATTCTGATTTTTGGCGACCATTTGCCCATGGGGGAATTTTCCGCTGTTAATGCCCGCGGCACGCTTTTTAATCTTTTTGCGGGCAGAGCCATGCCGGAAATTCCGAAAAGCAAATTGACGCAGCCGGTAAATCCCATGGATATTGCCCCGACCATTTTGCAGGCGGCAGGGGCGAAATGGAACAATGACCGGTTCGGCTTGGGCATAAGCATTTTCAGCGAAGAAGAAAGTTTTTCGCAAAAAGAGGGCAAAGAAAATTTGGACGAAAAACTGCTCTATTATTCAAAATTCTATGACAGTTTTTTCTAAAAATCTGTTTACGCGGCGCACTTACACGAGTACGCAGTTTTTTGAAATTGGCAGGGGGTGGAAACGTTTTTTCGGGAGCGGATAAGAAAACGGACCACCCCGTTGTTTTTTTGTTTTTCTCGACCCGGCTTTTATCCGGATTAAATATTTCAATCCTGCTGTTTTCAGGAGGGGGCTTTAAAAAACGTGCGGCAATCCGCATTCGTTGTTTTGCGCTTTGACGTTAATGTTTCATTTAGCGCAGGGCAGTTCTGTCCGCTAAGAAACAATAGACAATTTTTTTTGTTTAGCCGTTATCGTGCGGAAAATGGCGGTCAAGGGCTGAAATTCATTGTAAATGATGATGAAACCGCAAACAGCGTGAAACTGCAAATAAGAAGCCTTGTCTGCATTAAGCCCCGTTCACCGGTATTGTCCGGTAAACGGGGTTTTCTTGGTTTTTATTTTTGCTTTTCAATAATTCTGAAGCCGGTATCACTATCGATTTTTGCGGCTTCTTTTTTGAAGTTCTGAAGCCACTGGTCGCCGAAAAGAAGTTCGGAAAGCCATTCCGCGCTGTGCAGGACGGGGTGTTTGGCAAGTTCCGTGTAGCCGTCTTCCTTGATTTTGATAAGGGTGCGGCTGATACCGATTTTGCAGGACGGACAGCCCACAATGATGGGCACGTCTTCCATATAGTTCGGCAACAGGTTGATAAGGCGGTTTTTCTTCCTTTCACGCAGGGCATTGTAAATGCCGGGGGAAGAATACGCGCCGGTGCCGGATTCTCCGCAGCAGCCCGGACTTAATGTCAGGTTTGAACCGCTTATTTTTTCAATGGCCCTGGCCGCCATGACGCCCCCTTTGACCGCTTTTATGCCGGACCATTCAGGGTGGCAGGACGCATGGTACAGCACGTCTTTTTTAGCGTCGACAAAAAGGCTGTGTTCCTGTTCGCTGATAAGTTGGATGAAATCTTTTTGTATGAGCAAATTGCCCTGCGCGTCAGTGAGCCCGTACCGCTGCAAAGAGTCCCGGCAGGAACCGCATGCGGTGACAAGATGACGGACATGCAGTCCTCTCGCTTCCGCCGCACGGATGAGGTTGCTGAGGTATTCTTGGTTTTTGGCAAGATTTTCCCTGTAATTGCCGTCCGCTCCGGAAGAAAGGAGGGGATAGCCGCAGCAAAGGTGCTGTTCGGGCACAATAACGGGAATATTGGCTTGGGTGAGCAGGTTGAGGGTGGCAAGTCCGATTTTGCGGTAAAACAGCGAACCGCCGCAGCCAGGAAAATAAAGGACGGCTTCAATGCCGTTTTGGCTTTGCCGCAATGCTTCATAGCGTTCTTTCGGAACAAAATATCCGCCTTTTTCAAGCCCCAGTTCATTGTACATGCTGTGCAGGCCAAGGTTGGGTCCCTTTCCTGAGAAGAGCGGGCTTTCAAACCTGTCCCGCCACATTTTAGGCACGAAACCGAGCACGGTATTGCCCACTTTCTGCCCGACGGCTGCGGCTTTCGCCATGGTCGGGATACGGGATTGGGGATTGGCGGAAAGCCAGTTGAGCACGGAACTTTTAATCGGGTGTCCGCCCATGCCTTCTTCTTTTAAAAACGCGAGCATGGCGAGGGCGACTTTTGCGGATTCGATTTTTACGGGACACACGGAGGTGCAGCGTCCGCAGCCTGTGCAGTGTTCCACCATGAAACGCAGTTCTTCGAGCAGGCTGTTTTCAATTCTGCCTTTTGTGGCTTGCGTGTAATAAATGGCCTCGGTAATGGCTCCCAAAATCATATTTTTATTGCGCGGGTGATACTGGTAGGAGCGTTCGGGGTAAACCATAGGGCATACCTGTTTACATTTTCCGCAGCGTGTGCAGGCTTGCACTGTGCTTAACAGCTCGATGAAACGTTCCTTGTCGGCAAGTCCGCTTTCCTTGATATCTTCAATCAAACGGTTGAAAGAGAATGTGAAAGGCCGTACGGGCAATTCCTGCTGGACGAGTTTTCCCGGATTTAAAATTTCCCTCGGGTCGACACGTTCTTTGAACGCGCGCAGTGTCTTGATTTTACTGCGTTCCAGGAAACTGATTTTTGTAATGCCTATTCCGTGCTCTCCGGAAACGGCTCCGCCCATTTTTTTCGCCATTTCCATAACCCTGAGAACCGCTTCTTCCGCATTTTCCATCATGTGCGGGTCGTTGGAGTTGACAGGGATATTCACGTGACAGTTGCCGTCGCCCGCGTGCATGTGGCTTGCGATGATGATGCGGCTTTTTCGCATGTACTGGGAAATGGCTTGGATTTTTTCACGAAGACGCGGATAGGCTTCTCCCAGGGAGTCGATGAAAAGGGTCGCCCGCATGGTGAGTTCGTCGTCGCTGATTTCAATTTCACCGTTTTCAACGTCTATGTTTTCTGCTCCCGCAATTTTGGAGGCATAGGAAAATTCTTTGTTAAATTCCGTATCCTGCATGGGGAAACCCTGCAGGCGCCCTATTTCCTGCAAGGCATAGCGATAGGCTTTGCCCGCCATTTCAAGATTTAATAATTCCAAGAAATGGGCGAAATCAGGAATTTTAGGCATAGGAATAACAACGTCCTCGTTCATTTTAAATCCGGAGGTACGTTTTGCGATTGCGGACAGTTTATGCCTGTCCTCCCAAAAGAGTTCGCTTTCTTTCTTGTCTTTGGCAAGGGCCGCATAAATATATTTGTTGTCGCCGACAAGGGCGAGGATTTCTTTCACGCTTTCATCGAGAAGCACTTCGTCGTTGCCGTCGACCTGCACGATGATGACGGAAATGGGATCGCCCTCGTTCCGGGGGG
Organism: Desulfovibrio sp.; assembly: GCA_003512875.1. Classification (GTDB taxonomy): domain Bacteria; phylum Desulfobacterota; class Desulfovibrionia; order Desulfovibrionales; family Desulfovibrionaceae; genus Taurinivorans; species Taurinivorans muris. The sequence continues at coordinate 6,461 of DONZ01000180.1, forward strand.
ATTTTCTTTTATATTCAATGGCTTGTACGTATTTGACGTTGAATTCCTCAAGGGCGGAAACACGTACGTAGTCGCCCTCGTTGCGTATTCTGTTCCTTAGTTCCACGATTTTATTGATAAGTTCCGCGGCAGGCTTCATGCTCCGTCCGAAAAATTCAAGGGCGAGGACACGCGAATATTTAGGTTGGTCATGCAGGGTGAAAACAGCGTCGATAATCAATCCGTCAACGCCTTCTTTCTGCATGCCGGGCAAGCCGCCAAGCACCTTGTTGGTAACGTCCTTGCCAAGTCCGGGCAGGCGTATTTCATCGCCTCTCAATTCAACGACGCTGCGAAGACCGCCTGTGTCGTCATCACGGACTTCAAAGGTTGCGGTTTCCGTTTCCAAAATCTTGTGGCGGGGGTGGCAGACCCTTTCAATGCGGATGAGTTCGCCCGTGGGGGTGACCATGCGCCAGGAGAGGAGGTTGTCAAGGGTTGTGCCGTATTCGAAACAAAACGGACCGCCGGAGTTTTCCGCAATGTTTCCGCCGATGGAAGAAGCTGTTTTCGAGGCTGGGTCAACCGTAAAGAGGAGTTTGTATTCGGCGGCTTTGTCAATGGCGTCCTGGGTGATGACTCCCGCTTCGCAGAGCATGGTTTTATTTTGCACATCGACTTCCGTTTTGGTGAGGCGTGTCATGTTGACAATGACGCTGCGCTTGCGGGCAGGCACGGCGCCGCCGGTCATGCCGGAACCGCCGCCTCTTGGAATGAGGGCGAATTTCATTTCATTGGCAAGCCGCACCAATTGGATGATATGTTCGATATTGTCGGGTTCGACCACTAAAAGAGGCAGTTCCATGCGAAGGTCGGTTGCGTCCGTGCTTGTTTCGACAAGCGCTCCCGGGCGCGTAATCACGCATTCCTTCGGCATGAATTCATATAAGCGTTCCACAAGTTCATGGCGGAAACTCACTTCCGCATCGTGGGCGCTCCAAAACATGGTCATGCCTTCACTTATCGCCGTTGCGTAAACATGGGCGAGGGCATGGGATTCCCGTTCAAAGCGTTCTTCAACGCTTGCCTTTACGGTTTGGGCTGAAATGAAAGGGTTATAGGCGACAAGGAACAATTCTTCGGCGATTTGGCTTGCAAGTTGCTGCACGGCGGTAGGCCAGCTTTCAAATTCATCGAGATTTATCCGTAAAATGCGGTTTACCACGGAAGCTGCGGAGATAGAGATGTGCGGTCCTTTATGAGCCATGAAATACTCCTTGTCGTGTATTTGCAGTACATTACAATAACATATTGTTATGCGGCATGTTTTTTAGCGCGCTTTGCTCAGGCGCGTGCTTATGTTGCTGCGTACCCATTTAGGGTCGATCCATTCCTTAGGCTGAACGGCGATTCCTCCCAAATATATTCCGAAGTGCACATGATCGCCGACGGCAAGCCCCGTTGTGCCCGTCGTGCCGATGATTTGCCCTTTTTCAACGGTGTCGCCGACAGCGACAAACAGTTCCGTAAGGTGGGAATAAATGGAATTAAGTCCCATTCCGTGTTCAAGGATGACGAGGTTGCCGTAAATGCCGTTATAGCCGGCGAAAACAACGGTTCCATGATTTCCGGCAGGAACATTGTCTTTTGCGACAGAAGCGAAATCATAGCCCAAATGGACCTGCTTATCAATTTCTTTTTCACCGAGGTAATAGGTTCTTCTGTCGCCGAACTGGGCTTTCACGGCGGAACGGGGCAGAATTTTAAAATCATTTTCCCATTTCGGCTTAGGGCTTGTGTTTTTTGTGCAAACGTCGGAAATAAGCTGGTCGTTCTGCTTTCTGATATTGCCGTTTGCCTCTATGTAACGCTCAAGCGTTGTTTCTTTGCCGGGTGCGATTTTTTTTAATTCTTCCTCTTTCAATGTTAAAAAGGTTTCGGTGATTTTCACCTTGTCCGTAGGATAATTCCTGTTGACGGCATTGACGATTAAACGGCTTTCGGTGATGTTTCCCGCCGTGTCTTCCGCTATGATCTGCGGAAAATATTCGGAACTTGACAAAAATTCGGGAAAGGCGAAAAGGCAGGCATAGGTGTTTTCTTTTTGTTTGAAAGCGGGGAAAAAGATGTCGTTCACGAAAATACCCGTTTGGGTCAATTCTTCGGAGGCGGTATAAACAATCAGCGCCGTTCCTCCCCTGTGTATGGTGGGAGGCGTTATTTCAACCGCGATGCGGGGGTGTTTGTTGTCCATGACGAGGGGAAGCTCGCGGGTGGTGCTGTTGCCTTTGTTGAAGCCGGCGAAAGACGCGTCATGTGTTGTGACGATGAGCGTGAACGCTCCCTCCGGAAGTTTCGCGTCTTCCAGCGTAAAGGCGTATTCTGTGGATTTTGGCGAATCCGCATAGTTTTTTTCATAAAGCTCTAAGGTTTTGCCTCCCCGTTTGACGGAAACCTTTATTTTTCTGATACCAGAAGTGTCGGCGGCGATGACTTTTATTTCTTTGCGCGGACCGATTTTTTGACCGAGTTCTTTATTGTCGACACTGAAGCTTATGCTCGGACCTTGTAAATCTTTCAGAAAGACATATCCGAAAAGTACAATCAATGTTAGGGAAATCAAGGCGATAATTGTACTTAGTTTTGATTTAAGCATGGGTGCTTTCTTCCTCCTCTTTCGGCAATAAGGAAAGTGCTATTTTTATGAAATCGGCTTCGGTGAGAATACCCACTAAAATATCGCCCACGACAACGGGCAGGCAGCCGTATTTTAATTTCAAGAGTAAATTTCCCGCTTCAGCGATGGAAAGTTCGGGCGCTGCGCAGACAATATCCGTTTGCATGATGTCTTTGACCAGAATGGCTTGGTTGATTTCTGTTTTGGTTTGTTCGTCAATGTCAGCCAACTGCGAAATGGTGTGATTGAGCAAATCCCTGTGCGTGACAAGTCCGCAGAAACGTCCGTCGGAATTGACAACAGGCGCATGGCGGATTTGGGCGCCTTCCATGAGTTGTTTCACGTCGTGCAAAGAGTCCGTAGGCTTAATAGTGTAGACACTATCCGTCATATAATTCTGGACTGATAACATAAGCCCCCCTTTGTTATAGGTTATTATCGGTGCCGGATATTCATTTTAATTTACTCTGTAAAGAGGCACTTCGTCAAGAAAAGCCCCGGAATAATTTTTAAGAAACTGAAACTTACGGGTGTTTGGAGCGTTGTATTTGTAATTTTTGATTTGCCGGAATAAGGGAATGTGGTATGTGACAAGTGAAAGCTAAAAAAGCGTTTTGTTGGTGTTGTTATTTTTAATGCTGCTTAGTCTATTTGATTAGATTTTTTTTACTATTATATTGATAATTTTATTAAAAATATTTATTTCAATAACTAAGCAATTTCTTTGAAATGTATTGTAACTATTTTTAAAAGTTCAAAAAAATCTGAAATATCTTTGTTTTTAATAAAATATCCATTTTGTGTGACACGGTTATAAATTTTTTCTTCTAATTCATTTTTAATTTCGGTTTTATGATCTTCATTGGTTGTTATTGAAAAATAAACATATAAAACAGCTATAATATCGTAAAGTAATTTTTTGTTTTTATTTTGTTTATAAAGATTTCTTGTATAAGATGAAGTAGATAATATTTGGGAAAGATTATAATTTTTTTGTATTTTATCTTTTAAAGAAATATTATTGAGGAGACAATTATTATGTGCAACCGCATTCCTGATAATTCGTATATTCCAAAGTAATTTTTCTATCTTATCTTTATCGTCAGGATAAAAAGTTTTGTTGTAGAACTCATAAAATTTTATAAAATTACCAAATGATAATAATTCGATAAAACACCAGACAGGGTAATCAGGTTTATATTTTTCTGCTAATGCATATGTGTAATTATTTTTGTTTTTACAGGCATTTTCAATATCTATTTGGCAAGTTGATTTTTGCTTCATAAACTCCTTAACTATTGTATAACCGTCATCTTCATTGTTATTGGTAACTTTACATAGAAGCATTGTTTTTAATTTATGTTCAATATCTATAACCAGTTTCAATAAGATTCGTCTGAGTCTGAAGTCTAAAATTGATAATTCTTTTAAATAAAGAAAATCTAAATTGATATATTTTCCGGGGTTAGGTTGAGTTGATGGAAACTTTGAGTAATTTTTACAATAAGATTTTATTCTGAAATAGGAGTTTGACTCACTTAAAAATTTTTCAGCTTCTTCTTTTGTAATCAAAGAAAAAGATATTCCTTTGGATTCAATATGGGCAATTTGTTCTTGAAAATTTAATTTTTGTTTTTTCATAGTAAAAAAATATGGGTTCATCTTTTTTCAAAGAATCCCCCATACAAAAACAGATGTTTTCGATCAGTAAGAATAATATTATTCATAATTCATAAAATGTCAACAGTGAAATACGGTGGTATTGGAGAGCATATATTTTTTACAATTTTAGCCTTTCCTACGCGCGGATGAAAATATTTTCCGGCAGGGGGGGAAGTTCGAGGTCTTCGCTGAACCGGATGTATCCTTTGAGTCCCGGGTGCAGGGTATCGACCTGCTTTTGGGCGTGGTTATAAAGCGTGTAGCCGGAACGGTCTATGCGGGGTCTTTCCATGCAGGGCAGGAGAAGGGAGGCGTTTTTTTCATTGCTCCATGTGCTGCGCACATCGACTTCATAAAAAAGAGGTTTGA
>DONZ01000138.1 GCA_003512875.1 Desulfovibrio sp.
GTGGGAGCAGGCGCCAAAGGAAATGCTTCTGTTGCAGGTCCTTGAAAAATATTTCTTATTAATATTTTAAGAAATTTGAACATCACGAGATCCTTTTTTAGTTATTTTCATATAGCTGCAAAGATGTTTGCAGGTTCCGCAGCGGCGGCACGCTTTTGTTGCAGCATCATCTGGTGAAATAAATTGTTTCAGCTTGGTTAGAAAAATTCTTGCTTTCGGCAGTTTTTTTCCCGCCGGTATTTTTCTAAGAAATCTGAACACGGCGAACTCCTTTGCGTTCCGCTTCTTCAATACGTTTCAGCCAAATTTCTTTCGCAAGCAATACCCCTTCCATAATGGCCTGAGGGCGCGGAGGGCAACCCGGAATATTCACGTCGATCGGCAAATATTTGTCAAGCGGTCCCTGAATGCTGTGCCCTTCTTTGAAAACACCGCCGGAAATAGGACAAATGCCCACAGCGACAGTGACTTTCGGTTCGGGAATTTCATTCCAAACTTTGAGCACTTGATCTTTTATTCTTATTGTCAAAGGTCCGGTTATCAGAACAATATCCGCATGGCGGGGGCTTCCGCAATATTTGCAGCCAAGCCGTTCAACATCGAAACGGGGAATAAACGCCGTTGTTGCAAGTTCCACATCGCAACCGTTGCAGGACCCTGCGTTTATCCTGAAAAGCCAAGGTGATTTTGTTGCCAAATTATTTAAGAAACTCATATCAACTCCTAAAAATCAAGCCATACCAAGATAAGGCTTATTGCTGCCAAAAGTGCGGGAATTTTAAGATAAAAACCAAATGCCTGTTCAATTCTGAACCTGCCGGTTGCAGACTTTACAAAAGTGCAGGAAACGAGCATGAGGATAAAGCATTTGAGGGCGAACCACAAAATGTTCACAAGGATATTATCCCCTAAAGTCATAGGAAAGAAAACAACGACGCCAAATCCCAAAACAACGATGCTTTTGATTGCGCCGGTAAGCTGGAAAAGGGCTAAACTTATTCCTGAATATTCAAGAAGCGGACCTTCGACGATTTCCGTTTCCGCTTCCGGAATGTCGAAAGGAGGCACGCCTGTTGTGCCGGGAAGGAAGAAAAGATAGGCGAAAAAAGCGGGAAGCATCACCCAATTTGTGATGAACTGTCCGTTTTGTTCCTGATAATTGATAATATTCATCAGAGAAAATTCCGCAAAATTATCACCACCCACTTTCATGGCGATGGCGAGTATTATCATCAAAAGCGGAATTTCATAGGCGAACATCAATGTCATTTCCCGTGAAAAGCCAAGCGTTCCAAAAGGGGAGCTTGAGGAAGAACCCGCAATCATGAGGGCTACGGCAGGTAATTGCAGCAAATAAAAATAGACCAGCATATCACCCATGTAAGGCAATCCCTGCGATACCCCCGGAATGGGCAGCAATGAAGCGCAAACCGCCATTCCGACAAAACCGAGAAGCGGCGCGGATTGGAATAAAGGACGCTGGGCTGTTTCAGGAATCATCGCTTCCTTGCCGGAAAGCTTCACAATATCGATAAGAGGCTGGATGACCGGCGGTCCGACGCGCCGCTGCAAACGTGCTTCGATTTTTCTGTCCAAACCTTTGAAAAGGACGCCCAAGCCGAGCGCGAACAAGCCTCCCGGAAAAATAAGGAGATTGAATACTGCAACTCCAAGAAAAGCTAAGTATGAATAGGTATCTTGCATGGTTCTTCTCCCTTATTTATTTTCAGTGCCGAATAGGATTTTCGTGCTGTATATGTCTTGTGAAGTTGACGGAGCGAAGTTTTCGGCAGGAATACCGCAGGTATAAATAGCTGTTTGCCGTTCCTGTTTGCTGAACTTGCGCAGAACTTTCTGCCCGATATACCAAACAATGAAGAACAGAATTGCCGTAAGCGTCGCATTCCAAGCGCCCTTTCCGGAGTTGATACCCCAAGGAGCGACATCCAAAGGCTGTAATCCCGCACTGAGCAATATTTTGTTAATGGCGAGCAGAACGAAGCCGGGGAATACGCTGGTGACGATACAGCCAAGGGATAACAATGCCATAGGGATAAGCATGGTTTTCGGCGCTTCATGGACAGTTTCCATGCTTGGTTTCACTTGTCCCAAGAAAACGCTGTGCAGGAATTTCGTCATATAGGCAAGGGTGAGCACGCTGCCTATCAAGGATAAAATAGCAGGAAGCACATAGCCTTGTTCCATAAGCGCATGGTAAATAATCCATTTTGAGGTGAAGCCGTTGCTTGGCGGCAAGCCGATGACACAGACAGCGCCAATGGCGAACAGAGCGAGTGTTTTAGGCATTTTCAATCCCAGTCCGCCCATTTTGTCCATGGAATAAATATGGGTTTGGGCGATAATGACACCGGCTACAAGGAACAATAAATCCTTAAAGAAAAGGTGGTTGACAAGATGTAAAATGCCTCCCGCCACTCCAAGCGAAGTGCCGAGGGAAATGCCGACGACCATATAACCGAGCTGGCTTACTGTTGAATAGATAAGCACAAGTTTTATATCGCTTTGCAAAACTGCGAACGAAGCAGCCATGACGATAGTTACCGCACCGATATACAGTGAGATTTCACTGAGATAGGCAAGGTTGATATGGTCTGCGAAAAGGCTTATTCCGCCGAATACCAAGAAAAGTTTCGCAAGCCCGAAAAGCGCGCTTTTCAGCAGTACCGAAGAAATGTAGCCGGATACGGGGGTTGGTGCCGTTGCCGGGTGCATTTGCACATCGATACGGAAAGGAAGCTGGGCGGCTTTCATGAGGAAGCCAATGGTCAGCAGTGCAAAAAGCACGGTGACCTTTCCTGCGTCCAGTTGGGTGAAGCTGTTTTTCATTTCTGCAAAATCGGCAGTTCCGAGCCAATGAACGGTTAAAATCACGCCAAGGAAGAGGAAACCAGCCCCAATCATATTGAAGAGGAAATATTTAAAGCCTTCCCAAAGGGATTCACGGGTTTCTTCATGAATA
>DONZ01000209.1:0-310 GCA_003512875.1 Desulfovibrio sp.
ATTTTAGCAGGATTAAATCAGACAGGCAAGTAAAACAAAAACAACAATATCCCAACCGGCAGCGTCATTTTAGCAGGATTAAATCAGACAGGCAAGTAAAACATGAAATGTCTCAAATTGGTCTTAGAGTTGATTTTAGCAGGATTAAATCAGACAGGCAAGTAAAACATGTAGGAACTTGTACAGGAGACAGTATACATTTTAGCAGGATTAAATCAGACAGGCAAGTAAAACAAAGCGCAGATTGCAGAAAATGAAGCAAAAATTTTAGCAGGATTAAATCAGACAAACAAGCAAAAAAAAAAAAAAA
>DONZ01000209.1:650-3654 GCA_003512875.1 Desulfovibrio sp.
AAAAAAAAAAAAAAACAAACGATTTTACGGTGCACAATCCCGGCAAAACATCCGGCAAAAAGCGTTTAAGACTTAGCGCCATTTTGCATGGACTTCATAATACTGGCGTTTGCGGTTGAACATCATTTCATCGGCAAGCTGCACGCATTCGTCAATCTTGCCGTCGTCGCAATACCGTTCGCCATAGGACATGTCGTATTTATCCTTATTTTTTTCCAAATCGTTTTTAAACGTGACAAACTGTTCCTCAAACGCTTCTTTCGAGATATTCCGCAGCAAAACAAGAAACTCGTCGCCGCCGATACGGTAAACGTTTTTTCCGAAATAACGCTGGATGAAATTAGCGGAATTAATAATAAATTCGTCACCCTTATCATGTCCGTACACGTCATTGATTTTTTTCAAGCCGTTCAAATCAATATAAATAACGCCTGCGCAATCGCCGCGGCGCTTGATGTCTTCGTGCACGGCAATATATTTGTTCCTGTTGTAAACGCCTGTCAAGTCATCAATATTACTTAAATAATCAAGATGTTGGATGAGTTTTCTCTGTTCCAGATTGTTGACGATGAACATTGCGATGGTTCCGAGTATTTGTGAAGCGGAAACATTATAGCGGGGGTTGTCGACACCTATGAGTCCGATCAGTTCGCCACCGTCATAAATGGGCATGAGCAGCATCTCACGGATATTCCTTTCCTTGAAAGCTTCCGCCAATTCGGGCATTCCTGCGAAATCCACATCGACATTCTTATGGTAGACGACAGATTCCTCGGTAAACATATTAAGCCATTCCTGTAAAAGAACGCCGCTCGCTTCCGATAAAATATCCTTGAACGCTTTTACAAAAGGACGCACAAAAAAATACGAGCCTTTCAACACGTTTGTTTCCTTATCATATTCAAACAGATAAGAGCGGTCCGCTTCAAAAAAATCAACCACATTTTCCAATATCTTATTGATAGCGAGGCCGATATCGTCATGCTTGCAAAGGGTTCCGGCGCATTTCACCAAAAGCTGTTCCGTGGAAACCTTGTTTTCCAGTTCCGTCATATTGTTTTGGTATTCGCTGAAATCCATGCCGTGTTCCAAACGGAAGCGCCTGCCGTGCCACTCCACGATGGAAGCCTGGGATTCAAATTGCCGGTTCAAAACATAATTATGCGTATTCCACTGATAGACCGCGTCTTTTTTTAACATATGATTTATACAGAAATCGCAGGGACTTGACTGCCCCTGCAAAACTTCATAACATTTTCTGGTCAGATAAGAAGATTCAGAAATATTGAGCAAATTTCTGAAAAATTTATTGATATAAATCAATTCATACGTGTCAACATCAGCCAAGTAGGCAATCCCGTTGAACTTATCCATTAAAACTTTTGAAAAGCCCGAACCAAATCTCTCTAATTTGCACATCGCATATCCCAAAATTTTTATACCAGTTCTTTCTAAATTATCCTGCATAATTGTCAAGCAATATTTTATTTTTTTACTGCAATTAAATAAACGGTTACACGTTCCAAAAAAATACTTGCCAAATAAAAATTTCATATATATATATATATATAACATTACTCCAAAAGGTTCCCTATGCATTCATCGTCCAAACAAATATTGCTGTCTTACCGTTCACACATCATCATGCTCATCATATACAGCATTATCACTTTTTTCGGCTATGTTTTGGTCCGTACAAACCTTATTAACAATTTCACCAAAATCGGCAAGGAAGTTGCGAATTTTTACGCAATGGAAGAAGAAAAAAGCTTTTCCATTTACAAAGCGCTTCTTAACCGCATATCTCTTTTAATTGACAACACCTCCGGGCTTCCCGACAAAGAAAGCTGGATGGAAGATATATTCACAAAAATAAACATAAGCAAGTTTGACCAAAATCTGGAGCTTTACGCCGTTATCGATGATAAATTCATCACAGGCAGAGGGTGGGAACATTTCAAAGACCCCGATTACCAAAATGCGGAATGGTACCAAAAAGCGGCGGCAGCTTCGGATGAAATCATTTTTACCGATGTGTATATTGACAACTTCACCCATCTTCCCACTATCACCATTGCAAAAACGATGGAAAATCCCAATGACGTGATCGCTCTCGATATTTCCGCCGAAAATTACTCCCCTCCCGCAAAAAGTTCTTTTCTCCCCCATAACAGCAACTATTATCTTTTCGGGGTCAACGGGAACCTTTTTTATTTCGAAAATGATCTGGGACTGGACACCGGCGAGATCACGGAGCATGCGGAAGGCATTTACACCAAGATAAAAAATCAAACGCTCACGACAGACCGTTACATCATCGACCCGCACGGAATAAAGAAACTTATCTTTTACGCCAAAACCAACGATAACCTACTCGTAATCGTCACCATTCCCCATGACACGCTTCTGCATGAACTCAATCAATTGCTCGTTGTCACTCTTTTTATCATATTCACCTTGTTCCTGATCACGTTCATCAATATTTATTTCGCATACAAAACAAACAAGAAATATGAGAACATCACGAAAACCATAACGTTCCTGGGCAATATTTATTATGCGATTTTTCTTGTGGACACCGCCCGCGGCACATTCATAACCATAAAGTATCCTGAAGATTTAATTAATGATTTCAACAAGTCAAATGATTATAACGACTTGATTGATGTTGCCAAAAAAACTATGGAAAAAAGTGTTGCGGTGGAATTCAGCAATTCGTTCTCACTTGAAAACATCCTCAAAGTAGCGGAAGAAGGAACGGACGAATTCGGCGGAGAATTCAAACGTATTCTCGGCAATGATTTCGAATGGATTTCCATCCGCATGTTCCTTGAACATATCAAGGACAACAACACCGCCATTCTTTGCTTCAAAAAAATCACACAGGAAAAGGAAGTGCAGATGCGTCAATACGAACTGCTCACTTCCGCGGTGGATAACGCCAAAAAGAGCGAAAAAGCGCGCACCGACTTTTTCGCCCGCATGTCCCACGATATGCGCACGC
>DONZ01000071.1 GCA_003512875.1 Desulfovibrio sp.
TGCAAAAGGGTAATCGTTTTTGTTGATGTCTTGGGCGGATAAGATGTGCACGAGAAAACGGGTCCGTTCAACGTGTTTTAAAAATCTGTCCCCAAGTCCGAGCCCGGTATGGGCTCCTTCGATGAGTCCGGGAATATCCGCAATGATCATTCTGGAATCCGGGTCAAATTCATCAATAATGACGCCAAGGTTGGGGCTTAGGGTGGTGAAAGGGTAATCGGCGATTTTAGGCCGTGCGGCGGAAATTTGGGATAAGAAGGTTGATTTGCCCGCATTCGGTAAGCCAAGCAGTCCTGCGTCCGCCAGGATTTTAAGTTCAAGACGGAGGGATTTCGTTTCGCCTTCTTCGCCTTTTTGGGCGAACCGCGGCGCCCTATTGGTGGAGGATTTGAAATGTTCGTTGCCTTTGCCGCCCCGTCCGCCTTTGGCAATCAAAATACAGGCTTCCGGGTCGGAAAGGTCGGCAATGAGAAGTTCTTCAAATTCCGTCCGTTCAAAAATCTGCGTGCCGACAGGAAATTCCAAAATGAGATCTTCACCCTTGCGTCCGTCGCATTGGCTTCCTTGTCCGTCGCTGCCGTTTTTGGCTTCATAGACACGTTTTAAACGGAAATCATAAAGGGAGTGCAGGCGATTTGTCGCTTTTGCATAAATGGACGCACCATCGCCGCCGTTTCCGCCGTCCGGACCGCCGCGGGGAATAAATTTCTCACGTCTGAAAGACATACAGCCATTTCCGCCTTTACCTGCTTTCACTTGGATAAGGGCTTCATCAACAAAACGCATAGGTTCTCCGTTTGTATGAAATTAGAAAAGGCGAGAAGAAAGCCCTCTTCTCGCCTGACAATACATATTTGCTAAAATTATGCAGTTGCAGCTTCGGCAGGAACAATATGCACGCGTTTGTGTTCTTTGCGTTTGCGTACAAATGTTTCAAATTGAACGGTACCTTCTATTTTAGCGAAAAGGGTATAGTCACGACCCATACCGACATTTTCGCCAGGGAAAATACGTGTGCCGAGTTGGCGAACCAAAATATTTCCAGCGAGAACTTTTTGACCGCCGAAGCGTTTTACGCCACGTCTTTGTCCTGCACTATCACGACCGTTACGGGAACTCCCGCCTGCTTTCTTATGAGCCATGATTAACTCCTTTTATTCTTACGCGTTAATGCCCGTAATGGTGAGGGCAGTGTAATCCTGACGGTGACCTTGGGTCTTGCGGTAGGATTTACGGCGATGTTTTTTGAAAACGATGACTTTTTCTCCGCGACCGTGTTCAATAACCTTAGCAGTTACTTCCGCACCGTCGATATATGGAGCACCAAATTTTGCATTGTCTCCGCCGAGCATGACAACATGGTCAAATGTCACTTCGTTGCCAATTTCAGCAGCAAGTCTGTCAATAACAATTTTATTGCCTTCTTGAACACGGAATTGCTTTCCGCAAGTTTCGATAATAGCGTACATTCAAACCTCCGAAAAAAAGAGAAATGGAAAATAGCGTGACAATAGAAAAAAGTCAAGAATTTTTTCCCTTTTTTCGTTCTTAGAAAAATGATTTATTCATGCGAGCATGAAGTATTTTTATTAATGCCATAAGCTTGGTGTACGGGGAAACTTACGGCAATGCTAAAAATGGCTTAGTGGTGAACGTGTTCACCTTTTTTAATTCTGTAAATGATTGCGGCTAACATGATGGCAAAATAAATGAAAATCAGACTAACTCCAAGAACGCCTTGAGGGGTTGAGTGCATAACATTTTCCATAAGTTGTCCGAACATGTAAACCTCCTTTCATTCTCTGCGTGAGGGTAATGGCACACAGCGAACGAACAATACTGGCTTAAATTTTTTCTCAGGTCAAGCAAAAAAAGGAGAATTTTCAATTTTGCCCGTTCTCTTCGCTTCGTTTTTTTTATGAAACGTTTTTGTGGTGTCGTTTTGCCGCGGCATGGAATTTTTCATAAGGTTAAATATCCTAAAACCGAAAAGATTTCGTATTGGGACAACGTTCCCAAATTGGTCTGCCAAAAAATCAAATTGCAAAGCGTAAAAAACATAGTCAACCTCGCTTGTTGTCGTATGGGTTGACTGTACTATGCGCATACGTCAAAAACTGACGTAGGTTAGAAAATTATTTTTCTTGATGGGAAATGCGGTATTTTTCCAATTTGCGGTAGAGCGTGGGACGGCTTATGCCCAAACTTTTCGCGCAGGAACTCATATTGCCCCGGTGTTTTTGCAGGCTTTCGGAAATGATGTTTTTTTCCATTTCATCAAGAGTCAGGTTTCTTATTGCTGTGCCGTCCGCATTGTTTTTTTCTATTCCGAAATGTTCCGCTTTTATGGTTTTGCCGTCCGCCAAATGTATAGCCCTTTCAATGGCGCTTTCCAGCTGTCGGACGTTTCCGGGCCAAGAATAATTGACAATAAGATTATAAATGTTGGGAGCGAGGCATTTGCGGGTGTCAAGGTTGCCGAAGCGTTTAAAAAAATAATCGACAAGAAGGGGAATGTCATCTCTGCGTTCCCTAAGAGGGGGAATGAGAATTGATAATGTTGTGATACGGTAAAACAAATCCGGTCTGAAGCATTCTTTTTCGATTTCTTTTTTTAAATCCTTATTTGTGGCTGAAATGATGCGTATATCGATAGGAATTGTTCTTATTCCGCCCACACGGCGGATTTCGCCTGTCTGCAAGGCGCGCAGGAGCTTCACTTGCATATTGAATGGCATGTCCCCTATTTCATCAAGAAAAAGGGTACCGGTATCCGCCAGTTCCAATTTTCCCGGTCTGCCGCCTTTTTGCGCGCCCGTAAAAGCCCCTTCTTCATAGCCGAACAGTTCGCTTTCCAGAAGCTCGCTCGGAATTGCCCCGCAGTTCAGAGCGACAAAAGGTCTGTCGCTTCTGTCGCCGGCATTGTGGATAGCTTGGGCAAAGAGTTCTTTGCCTGTTCCTGTTTCACCGTAAATGAGCAGCGAGGCGGTATTTTTCGCTGCGATTTTTGCAATTTCAAGAGCTTCCAAAAGCTTCGGGCTTGTGCCGACAATGGCGTCAAAAGTGAAATGGGCTTTGGCGCCCGTCATTTCCATTGCCAATTGCATCATTTCTTTTTTTTCGGTAATAGTGAGGATTGCCCCCACGATTTCGCCGTTTTTCATGATGACGGGGTCGAGGGCGAGAAAGCCGTTTCCTTTATTGGTGCTGATTTCTCTGGCGAGAAAGCGTTTTCCTTTATGCAACACCTGTTCAAAATTGAAATTTGTTTTTGTAAGCGAGGAAAAAGGTTTTCCAATGCAATTTTTGTCCAGTTCAAATATGCAGCGGGCTTTTTGATTGGTTTGCACAATACGGCCCTTCGGGTCGATCGTGACAATGCCTTTTGTGCCGGCTTCGAGCAGTGCGGACATATATTTGTTTTTAATCGCGAGTTCCTTGGAATGGCGCTGCTCTTTTAAATGTGAAGTAACCGCTTCCGCCGCCTGACAAACGAGCCCTAAGGTATGGATATGCATTTTTTCCGTATAGCCGCTTAATGAAATGACGCCCAAGAGCGAGCCGTCAATATCGAAAACAGGAGCGCCGGAGTTGCTGATGTTTTGCGCCAAGGTCGCATACATCTCATTTCCCGGTATATAGATAGGTTTTTTATCTTCAAGGGTAAGCCCGATGGCGCATGTGCCCATGTCTTTTTCCGTCCAGCGGTAGCTTGGAATGCAGTTTCTGTTTTTAAAATGTTCCACAAGGTCGGTATCACCGATGATATAAAGCACATAACCGTCCTTATCCGCCAAAGCCATGCAGAAACCCGTTCCCTGCAGCAGCGTGTAAAGCTTGTCAATTTGCTCTTTTGCAACGGTATAAAAAGTTTTTTGGTTTTCGATGCGTTCTTCAAGTTCCTTTGACGTGAGCCTTGTTGATTCCGGCGCTTTGGTAAGGTTGGGGTCAATATTGTATTTTTTTGAACGCTTATGTGAAGAGGCTATGGCTAAAGCCATATCTTGCAGGTTTTTGGGCAAAACGGGCATGGCATGTCCTTTTTTGTGTAAAAAAATATTACAGTGTAAAATTTTATTACATTTATTCAATGTTTTTGTCAAGTGTTGAAATTAGGGCAAATGGGAATGTTCAGTTTTGAAAAATGGATTTTGCTGTAATGTTTTGTTACAATAATTGCGTTTTATTTTTAAGCGTTGTTAATCTAATGTTGTATAACTTATTGAAAATGAAAATGAAATTATTTTGGCATGAAATATGCTTCATATATTGGCAGAGGAGGTATCGCTATGTTTAATGGAACCGTATATCAAGGCGGCAAATTGTATTATGAAATACCTGTCGGCATACTGTGTTTGGAGTCGTATTTTCCGAAAATGCGCGGACATTTGCGAAATCCTCATACGTATTCTTTCCCGACGGTAATGAGCGTAATAAAAGGTCTTGATATTCCGAAACTTCTTTTCAATCCTGCTCAGGAAATGGTCCAGCCGCTCATTGATGCCGCAAAGCAGCTGGAAAGGGAAGGCGTGAAAGCCATAACAGGCAGCTGCGGTTTTATGGCTCTTTTTCAAAAAGAAATTGCGGAAGCTGTTTCGGTTCCCGTGTTCATGTCCAGCCTTCTGCAGTTGCCATTAATACGCATAATGCATGGTGAAAAAGCGAATATCGGCATTTTGACCGCTTCAAAAAACGCTTTGACCCCAAGGCATTTGGAAGCATGCCGTGTGGATTGGGATTCCGTAACAGTGGAAGGAATGGAAGGCAATTTGGAATTTTGGGAAACGATTATCGAAGGAAAGCGTACTGATTTCAATGTTCCCGAATTGGAACGGGAGATTGTGGGAACTGCGCTGCGGTTCATTGAAACGGGCAAATTGGACGCCCTATTGCTGGAATGCACGGATTTAGCTCCTTTTGCTCGTCAGATTCAGGAACAAAGCCATGTTCCCGTTTATGATATCAATTCATTGATGATGTTGGTTCATTCAACCGTCAGGTGGAAAATATAGGGATACATATGAACATATCTGTTAAACTCCGCATTGTCTTGGAAATATGCATAAGCTGTTTTTTGCTTGTTTGTTATTTCGTATTCAGCATTTTTCAGGCGGATATGATTGAGCAGACGTTATCGCTCGCATTGGACCAAACACTTTTTCCCAAAGCCATAACAGTCACGGTCATCATTATGTGCTTTTTGCTTTTTTATGACAGCATACGCTTATACATCAACCATGAGAAAGGTGTCATCACGCCGGAAATACATGAATTTTACGAATGCAGCGAAGAAAGGATACCGGTAGGAAGGATACTGGTTTATATTGGTCTGCTGTTCAGTTATTTGATCGGGCTTTATTATATCGGTTTTATATATTCAACGCCTGTCATAACGCTGGCTGTCGCAGGTCTGTTGGGCATTAAAAGAATATTCGTCGCCGCAATTTCAGTGATTGTGTTCACCATAGCTCTTTATTATGCGAGTTTTTACGGACTTCAAATACTGCTGCCCAGCGGCATATTGTTTTACTAAAAGAGGTGTCAGATGATTGAAGATGTCGTCCTTGGGCTTATTTCAATTCTTAATCCCGCTTCGATATCGGCTATTGCATTCGGTTTGGCGGTTGGCTTGCTTTTTGGCTCTATTCCCGGAATTTCAGGCATAATGGCAATATCCATTTTGCTTCCTTTGACTTTTTATGTGAGTCCCCTTGTCGGCATTCCCATGTTGTTAGGCATTTATAAAGCAGGTATTTACGGAGGGTCAATCACTGCCGTCTTATTGAACACTCCCGGTGCTCCGCCTGCCATCTGCACGGCTATGAGCGGTTTTCCCATGGCGCAGCGCGGGCAGGCGGGAAAAGCCTTGAATGCCGCCTTGGTCGGGTCGGTTTATGGCGATACGTTCAGTAACTTGCTGCTTATCTTAGTTGCGGCGCCGATTTCCTATATTGCTATGAAAATCGGTCCGGCAGAGCAGTTTTGCCTTTTGCTGCTCGCTCTTACCGTTGTGGGCAGTATTTCCGGCAATTCCATTCTGAAAGGAATGATTTGCGCAGGATTTGGCATTTTGCTTTCCATGGTGGGAGTTTCAGGCGTAAGCGGCGCAATCCGTTTTACTTTCGGCAGTGATTATTTACTGTCAGGCATTCAGCTTATTCCTATGGTGATCGGTTTGCTTTGTTTGCCGGAAATCATTCATCAGGTGGGAACGTGCGCAAAAAATTACATAACGCAAAAAATTGATTTGAAAAGTGAGAACGGACGGCTGACTTGGAAAGAGTTTAAGCAAAATTCGTATTTGTTATTTCGTTCTTCCGTGATCGGTTCGATTATCGGCGCAATGCCGGGACTTGGGGCTTCTCCCGCGGCTTTCATGGCATATTCTGATGCCCAGCGGCGCTCAAAAGATCCGGAAGCTTTTGCAAAAGGAAATATCGAAGGGGTTCTTGCCCCGGAAGCGGCAAATAACGCCACAACCGGCTCTGCCATGATTCCGCTTTTGACGCTCGGTATTCCCGGTGATGATGTGACCGCGGTTTTAATGGGGGCGTTCCTTATTCAGGGCATAACTCCGGGACCGAACATTTTCTTTGAACATACGCAGGTTGTTTACGGTATTTTCGGGTCTTTGATACTCTGCGATATTTTATTGTATTTCATTGCCAAATTTGGTTTCAGGATTTGGATTAAAATTGTGGATTTGCCAAGAAGCCTGATTTTTTCAAGCGTGACCATTTTCGCGTTTATAGGAACGTATTCGATCAATCAAAGTTTATTTGATATTTTCTGTCTTATTTGCTTTGGCATTATGGGATATTTGATGCGTATTTTTCATTTCAGCGCGGGAGCGATGATCATCGGTTTCATTTTAGGTCCGATTTTGGAAAAAGCCTATGACCAAAGCATGAGTTTATCCGGCGGAAGTTATATGATTTTCTTTGAAAGTCCTGTTGCCGTGCTTTTACTGCTTATGACGCTTGCGGGCATGATTAGCATTTACCGCATGCGTGTAAGGAAATATAAAAAATTAATGGAAAAAACATTGTCTTAGCACAATGAAGGAGTGTTTTATGAACGTGAAAAAACTATTCGGTTCCGTAACAGCTGTTGCGCTGGCTGTACTTTTTGCCGCAGGAAGCGCCGCATATGCAGCCGCTTATCCCCAAAAACCCATTACTCTGATCAGCCCTTATGGCGCCGGCGGTGATTCTGACATCGCCGCCAGAGTATGGGCTGAATTTGCCAAAAAAGAACTCGGTCAGCCTGTTCTTGTCGTGAACAAAACCGGCGGGGGCGGATTGACCGGCACAATGTTCGCTTCCAAGGCAAGACCTGACGGGTATACCCTTTTCTTAGGACAGCTGGGACCTTGCGTCATGCTGCCCATCACGACAAAAGCCGGCGGGCTGAACAAAGACAGTTTCGATATGGTCGCCCGTTTTGCAACGTCCAATACCGGTGTTGTTGCGAATGCCGATTCTCCGTGGACAACATTAAAAGATTTTGAACATGACGCAAAGCAAAATCCTCAAAAATACACGTTCAGCGACCCTTCCGCCACAAGTTGGCTCGCATTGGCGTTTAAAGGCTGGATGCACAATAATTCCGTTTCCGCCAAGGTTGTGCAATATACGAGCGGAGCGGAAGCCGCAACTGCCGTTCTTGGAAAGCATGGCGATATCTCATTTCTTTTTAAAGCAAACTTTGATTCCCTCGTGAAAGGAAATAAATTGAAATTATTGGCTGTCGGTCAAAAAATGGAGGAATATCCGAATGTGCCCACATTCAATGATTTGGGGTATGCGGGCAACTATATTGCTTGGGCAGCCATTGCAGCCCCTAAAGGTTTGCCGGAAGAGATCAGGGAAAAACTTCAAGCCGTGACGGAAAAAATCAGCAAAGACCCCGAATTTGTCAATGCGCTGAAAAATGTCGGATTTGGCATAGATTATCTTGACGGTGCGGCTTTCAAGCAAGAAGTCGATAAACAATATTCAGATATGCAAGACTTTTTAAAAGCTATGAATTTAGCTGTGCAATAGGGGAAAATATGGCTATTCAGCGTTTCGGAACACCGAAGCAAGGGGCGCTGCCTTTTGCGAAGGCGGTGGCGGCAGGCGGGTTTTTATACGTGTCAGGTCAGGTCCCCCGTGATGAAAAAGGCGAAATCGTATGCGGCAATATGCTTACGCAAGCGAAAGTAACGCTTGATAATTTGAAAAAGGTTGTGGAAAGCGCGGGATACGGCATGCAGGATATTGTCAAAGTCGAAGCTTGGATTGACGACCCAAGGGATTTTGCCGACTTCAATAAAGTGTACGCGCAGTATTTCAGTGCGGAACATGCTCCTGCAAGGGTGACCGTTCAGGCAGAAATGATGAGTGATCTTCGTGTCGAAGTTGCTTGTGTCGCCTATAAAGCGCAATGATCAATTTTCGTAAAAGAGTTTTTCTATGCTAAGTTCCCAAAAAGAGTATGATATCATCATTGCCGGCGGCGGCATAAGCGGAGCTGCCGTCGCGTATGGATTAATCAGTAAGAACAGCCGGCTTAAAATTGCCGTTCTCGATGCGCCGACAGAAATAAACAGGGCGTCCAGAACCAACGTCGGGCTTGTTTGGTGCCAGTCAAAATTTGCGGATAAACCGCATTATGCAAAATGGGGCTTTTTATCCAGAA
This sequence comes from Desulfovibrio sp., assembly GCA_003512875.1. GTDB lineage: Bacteria > Desulfobacterota > Desulfovibrionia > Desulfovibrionales > Desulfovibrionaceae > Taurinivorans > Taurinivorans muris. Next base: position 8,683 of record DONZ01000071.1, read on the forward strand.
GGGCGTATCCCGGACTTTTGCAGGAATTGCAGGA